>JABDRH010000452.1 GCA_013041835.1 Desulfatitalea sp.
CGGTAGTGCAGGGCGTTGAGGTTTATTCAGCGCAGAATCTTTCCCAGGTGGCGGCCTTTATATCCGGTGATCTGGCCTTGGAAGCCGAACAGTGCGACATCGAGACACTCTTTGCGCAGCCTCCCACTGCAGAAGAAGATTTCAGCGATGTCAAAGGCCAGGAGCATGTCAAGCGCGCTCTGGAGATCGCCGCGGCCGGGGGACACAATATCCTTATGGTGGGTCCGCCGGGGGCCGGAAAAACCATGCTGGCCAGGCGCTTGTCTTCCATTCTTCCCCCATTGACCTTTGACGAGGCCATCGAAACCACCAAGGTCTACAGTGTCATCGGTCTGCTGGGCTCGGAACAGGCGTTGATCACCCAAAGACCTTTTCGTGCCCCGCACCATACCATTTCCGATGCCGGCCTCATCGGCGGCGGTGTATCACCGCGCCCCGGCGAGGTCAGCCTGGCACATAACGGCGTGTTGTTTCTGGACGAATTACCAGAGTACAAGAAGCATGTGCTCGAAGTATTGCGGCAACCCCTTGAAGACGGCACGGTCACCATCTCAAGGGCCAACGCCAGCGTTGCCTACCCGTCGCGTGTGATGCTGGTTGCCGCGCTGAATCCATGCCCCTGCGGCTATCTGTCCGATCCCGTTCACTGCTGCCGTTGCACCCCCGCGCAGATCGAGCGTTACCGCTCCAAGATTTCAGGCCCCCTGCTGGATCGAATCGATATGCACGTCGAAGTACCGGCCGTGCCGTACAGGAAGCTGAGCGCCGATGTCCCGGCCGAGTCTTCGGAAGAGATTCGAAAACGCGTAACCAGGGCCAGATCCCTGCAATCCGAAAGGTTCCGCCGCGCACGGATTCACTGCAATGCCCAGATGGGTAGTCGCCAGATCAAAAAGTATAGCCGCATCGATGCCGCTTCAGACCGCCTCCTGGAAGGGATGATCGACAAATTGGGGCTCTCGGCCCGGGCCTTTAACCGCATTCTTAAAATTGCCAGAACCATTGCAGACATGGCGGGCGAAGCGTCCATTGCCACGTCGCACGTGGCGGAAGCAGTTCAGTATCGCAGTCTAGACCGGCCGGCGACGACGGCCCATTGATGCATTCGTGTGATGTGTCAGGCATTGATGCCATGGGGGTTTTTGGCTATCTATTGTTTTAAAACCGATGTGCCAAGCCGGTTTAATGCGCACTATATTCGAAAATCCGCTATTTATCAGCATTTATGTGTTGACAAAGGATATGTCACGCTGTAAATGCTTTTTATATAAGCGTTGACGGGTTTTTTACTATTATTTTAAAGGAGGGATACAGATGACAAAAGCGGAAATTGTTGAAAAAATGGCCACCGATGCCGGAATTACCAAAGCCGCAGCTCAGACAGCACTGGAATCTTTTGTTGACGGGGTCACAAAAGCGCTGAAGAAAAAAGACGGCAAGGTTACGCTGGTGGGGTTTGGTACATTCCAGAAAACGCGCCGTAAAGCGCGTAAGGGCAGAAATCCGCAAACTGGTGAAGCAATTAAGATTAAAGCCTCCAATGTGGTCAAGTTTAAGCCTGGCAAGAAACTCAAAGACGCCATCTAAGTTGTTCCTCCCGCACTCCTGGGACAGCCATGCGAATTCGCATGGCTGTCTTTTTTCCCCAATGGCTATGTTGTAAGTTTTTTACATCATCGCAGACCAATCTTTTGTTGGTAATGATTGAACTTGAAATGGGGATTTGGTATAAAGCAGTTGTGCCTTTAAACCGGCTGCATCAGCACCTTCCAGCTAAATGTGAAGGATGATCCGATGAACCACAATCCCCCTCGCACCGACTACCCGGAAGATCCTGAACAATGGGTGGATCTTTATGGTAATTACATGTACCGGTATGCACTCTCGCGGCTTCCGGACAAGGAGATCGCCCAGGATTTGGTGCAGGAAGCATTTTTAGCGGCCATTGGCTCCCTAAAGCGGTTTAAAGGGCAATCTACCATCAAGACTTGGTTGATTGCTATCCTAAAACGCAAAATCGTTGATTATTACCGGCGAAGCGTCACACGCCAAATCAATATCGATGAGATGCCAACCGTCTCAGGCAACGATACCCGGTTTAACGGGAACGGCCATTGGCGCGTCGCTCCGGATGCATGGCGGTTTAATCCAGTGGCTGCTTATGAACAAAAAGAGTTCATGGATGTATTGTACCGCTGCATGGCCAAACTGCCGGCGCGCCTGGCGGAGATCTTCATGCTCAGAGAGTTTGAAGAACTGGGAACCGAAGCCATTTGCAATCAAATGCAAATCAGCGAATCGAATAGCTGGGTGATGTTGTACCGGGCCCGCATGCAGTTGCGGGACTGTTTAAAGACGGATTGGCTCACCGAGCATAGCGGGTAGGTTTTCTGCTTACGGTGATGGCAAGATGCTCTGTGGCAAAATGTATCGGCTGCTACCCAACCTGATCGTGGTCGGGTGATAGGAGCACACAAGGCTATGGGAAGATGGATCATCAACTGCGAAGAGTATGCACAGATGGCCTCCAGAGGCATGGACTGCCCCATCTCATTAAGTGATCGTCTTCTGATCCTAATTCACCAATGGATCTGTCCACCGTGCAAATTCATACGCCATCAGCTCGACGATATACGCACCGCCTGTCGCTGGACGCCGTCAGAAGGTGATGCGACATCGTATCAGCAAGAGCCCCTGCCGGAAGAAATACGCTCCCGCATCAAATCCGCAATGAAGGCCCAGTCCAAATCCGTAGAGTAATGGCACGCCGGTTCCTCCCGCGATAGTGTCCGGCTACGGCTTGATTACATCCTCGTCTTGCACATCTGAAAATGCTACCCCGGGTTGATCGTCTCCTTGCCCGCCCTGATGGCCTTCAGCACTGATGCATTCCGCCACAACCCGTTGGACGATGGTGGAAGAAAACCCACGGCGGGTAAGAAATCGAAATAGCTTCTGCCGGCAGAAGGCCGGTGCACCCTTTCCCAAATAACGCTGTTTTTTCTTTTGCGACAGGGCTCGGCAGTCCGCATACTGAGCGGATTCATCGCAGTACCGGACCAGGCAATCGTCGATGTGTGACTTGGCCACACCCTTTTCATTGAGCAGTTGCGCAATACGGGCACGCCCATAGCCCTTCCGCCGTTGATGACGAACTACCGTGTCGCAAAAACTGGCGTCGTCCAAGTAGTTTAATCGAATGCATTCATCAATGGCTAAGGCAATCTGCCCCGTATCGAAACCGCGTTGGGAGAGCTTGTCGGCCAACTCGCGACGGCTGTGCGCCCTGCGACCAAGAAGCCGAAGGGCGCATTCCAGGCATTTGCGCTTGATGGGTATCATGGCTTCTCAGGGTCCACACACAAATCAAAGACTGCAGACCGAATCTTGGCTGCACTGTGTGCTAGGGAGCAACATTGCCTGAACACCGGTATGGGTTGCAAGACGTGGGTTGCACTACTTGAATGCCACACCCGGCTGCACCCCCAATTTTTTCAGCACGACGGCTATCGGACAGAAACCGGTGAACGCGGCCTGGAACAAATTGGCACCGGCAAAGGCGGTTAGCAGCAACCAATACGGGCTATGAATCAAATAGAGCAGAAGGCTGACGATGATGACGGCGCCGGCCCAGGCCAATACTAAACGATCAATACTCATGGCGACCTCCTGTATCCAAAATCTATATGGTGTCTTCCGGGTGCGTTACCGCACCGTTCCCTATTGGGTAGGGAGACGCAAGCGCTTGCCGGGTTACAATTGACATCACGGTGAATGTCCTTACGTTGACCCCTGTTTCAGGCTGCGATGTTGAATGCGGCCCAGAGGTAGAATACTAAATGGAGTGAGCAAATGGCAATAGAGACCAAACAGGAGTATCTGGAACGGGTCATGGCAATGGAAAAACCCCGTTGTCCCCATTGTGACCATGAGATGAAGCTGTGGGAAGTGCCCCCAATCAATTTTTCCGATGGATTGGGCTGGGGAGCGCCTTTCCTGTTTCTGTGTTTTAATGACGAATGCACTCTGTTCACCAAGGGGTGGCAGGATATGCAAGAGCACTATGCCCAGCGCGCTTCCATGCGCTGCTTCAATTATCCTGGCACCGATCAATTCGAATGCATGCCGGTTTTCAGCGCCATGGGCGGCCAGGGCCAGGTGATCGATGACGAAGTGCTCGCTCAGCAGGAGATGCTCAAGGAGCAGACCAAGCGCGGTTTTTCCATACTGGCCGACTGCTATGTCAACAAAGACCTCATGACTATTATGCAATTGCTCACCGATGCCACCGAACCGGTGCGTGTGCGCATCAAGGCCGCCGAGATGATTGGTGACTTGGCTGAAGTGCAAGCCGTGGAGCCGTTGCGCTTCATGCGGGCCGGTAACCAGAAATTGCAAGAGGCCATTGAGGCCGCCATCGATCAAATCCACGAACGCCATTTTACGCGCGAATGTCCTTTTTGTGCGGAGATTATCAAGAAACGAGCCAAGATCTGCAAAAACTGCAGCAAGGAAGTGGCCGGGCAGTAAGGGTGCAGGAAAAAAATCGCATCTTCCTTCTTGCCTTTACGCATGGCTACGGTGTTGCATCCACGGGCACATATTCAGATATGTACCGGTGAGTGCGCCGAGTCAATGCACCCGAACTCGGCATCTAATGTAATTATTGATTGCCAGCACCTTTATGGACGTTCATGGTGTCATAGGAACGGAAGATCAGCATCTGGCGTGCGCGGCGAGCCTCCGCCAAAGGCAGGAGCCGCTGGGGATCAAAACCCGCTTCAGCCTGCGCCTTGGTCGGGATTGCCGCCAGCCCCTGACCGATGCGTTTGCCACTGATGGTATCCCAGACCAAGGCTGTGCGACCATCGCAGGCCACAGCCAGAGGAATCTGGTAATCATCGAGCAGCCGCGCAGCGGCGATCACCTCCCGCTCTCGGGAGGCTAAAGAGCCGGCGGCGCATAAAATCGCCATATAGCGCCAGCCGCCTACCCGAACCACCAAATCGATGGTGGAACGGTACCGCCCGTCTTCTATCTGCAGGAAAATGGGGGCATCCACCTCGACCGCCTGTTTTGAATATCCCTTTTCTTCCACCAGCACTCGTTCCATCTGTTGCCGGTTGGCCTCTGCGCCGATATCGACAACTCGCCGGCCGGTAATGTAGTCGATGCGTGTTTCAGGATAAGTCGTCATGGCCGGCGCTATCTACTCCAGGATCAGGGATCGGCCGGTCATCATGGCCGGCGGGTCCAGCTCAAGCAACTGCAACACTGTGGGCGCGATATCTGCCAGTACGCCATCGTTGAGGCGGACTTGTTTACATCGATCGTCTACCAGAATAAAGTGCACCGGATTGGTGGTGTGCGCCGTGTGTATTTTTCCGTCGCTGTTGCGCATGGTTTCAGCATTGCCATGATCAGCGGTGATAACTAGCGCGCCACCCTTTTCACGCACCGCCGATACAATGCGTCCCACGCAGGCATCAACGATCTCGCAGGCTTTAACCGCAGCCGGAATCACTCCGGTATGCCCCACCATGTCCATGTTGGCGAAATTGAGCACAATGACATCGTACTTATCGCCATGAATGCGTTGAAGTACTTCTTCGGTCACGGCCGTGGCGCTCATTTCCGGCTTGTGATCATAGGTGGGCACTTCTCTCGGCGAAGGAATCAGGCAGCGCTCTTCGTTTTTAAAGGGTGTCTCTTCGCCACCGTTAAAAAAGTAGGTGACATGGGCGTACTTTTCCGTTTCGGCGATGCGCAGTTGCCGCAAACCGTTTTTGGAAATCACCTCACCCAGAATCTCTTCTAAATGCCTAGGGGGAAAAGCCACGGGCAAATGAAACGATTCATCAAAAAGGGTCATGCACACATAGTCACTTAAACGCGGGCACACCGAGCGCTTGAAGCCTGAAAAGTCCTTCTCGGTAAAAGCACGGGTTAACTGCCGAGCCCTGTCGGCCCGGAAATTGAAAAAAATTACGGCATCTTCGTCCTCAACGCACACCGGCAACCCCCGCTGGTTATCGGTGATCACGATCGGCTTGACGAACTCATCACTCTGCCCGCGCGCGTAAGCGTCGCGCACAGCCGAAACGGAGTCCGGGGCCGCATGCCCTTCGGCTTCGGTCAGCAGGCGGTAGGCCATTTGCGTACGCTCCCAGCGGGTGTCGCGATCCATCGCATAATAGCGACCGCAGATGCTCGCCACGGCGCCCACGCCGAGATCGTCGATATGCGCCTGCAGCCGGGCCACATAGTCGACGCCGCCGTCCGGCGCCGTGTCCCGGCCGTCTAAAATGGCATGAATATATACCCGGGTAAGACCTTGCTGCTTGGCCATATCCAACAGGGCCAGCAAGTGCGTCAACTGGCTGTGGACCCCGCCATCGGAGACCAGCCCGATCAGGTGAAGCGCACGGCCCCTTTCACCCACTTGAGCCATGGCGTGCCGCAGGGCTTGATTATTAAACAGTTCACCGGATCGAATAGCCTGGTCGATTCGTAGCAGGTCCTGGAACACCACGCGACCCGCGCCGATGTTCAGATGCCCCACCTCCGAGTTGCCCATCACACCATCTGGCAGCCCTACGGATTCGCCGCAGGTCTGCAATCTGGCATGCGGATATTCGGCCAGCAGGCGGTTTAGGTTCGGTGTCTGTGCCAGGCTGACCGCGTTACCGTCGCCGGCAGGGTATATGCCCCAGCCGTCCAGAATGATCAACATGACCGGTTTAGATCTCGGCATGATACAACCTCCTAAAATCAATCCACGATGACTTCTTCGCCATTAAATGCGCAGGCATCGGCATCGCGCTGCCTTTGTATGTTGTCGCTGCAGATGCGCCGGGCGTCCACCCACAATCCCTCCAGATCATAAAATGCGCGGGTCTCCTCATAAAAAACATGAATGACCACATGGCCATAATCCATAAGCACCCAATGCCCGTCGTTCTTGCCTTCGATACTGAGCGGCTTGATGGACCGGTCCCGCAAAAAGTGCTGAATATGGTCGGCGATGGCTTCCACCTGGCGATTCGAGCGTCCATGGCAGATAATGAACACATCGGCGATGGAGGTCAAGCCGCGCACATCCAGCACTACCAGGTTTTCGGCCTTTTTGCCAAGGGCGGCCTGAACGTAAAGGTCGACCTGCGCATCTATTTGATCTTGATTGGTCATCGATACAATCCTTTTTCTTCGATATACTTCGCCGCTTCCGGGATCATCCACCGCTGGTAGTCTCTGCCGACCGCGATCCGTTCCCGAACCTGGGTGGAAGTGATATCCACCGGCGTAACCGATATTGGCTGGATCGCCTTGCACTGGGGGTGAATCAGCGCCACCGACGCAGGGTCCCACCGGTAGTCGTGTGAAATGCAATCATGCACGTAAGCTTTTAGCTTCCCCAACATGGCATCATCCCACTGTCCGATGCCAGGCCGGGACATGACGATGAAGGCGGTTTGCGCAAAGAGCAGTTTGAAACGCCGCCATGTGTGAATTTCAAAGAAGGCATCCATGCCGACCAGGAAGAACAGTTCACCGCCGGCCAACTGCTGAGCTTTGCATTGCAAAACAGTATCGATACTGTAGGAGCTACCCTCACGCTTGAGCTCAATATCACACACTTTGAGGCAGGGGTTGGCATCAACGGTTAGCCGAACCATTTCCAGCCGGTGCCTGGCCGGTGCCAGCCGGCTGCCGCACTTGTGGGGTGGACTGGCGCTGGGGATGAAATAGATGCAATCCAGGCCGGTTCGCTGCTGCACATCTTCGGCCACACGCAAGTGACCCTTGTGTATCGGGTTGAAGGTGCCGCCGAACAGCCCCACCCGCAGAGGCCGCTGTGGGCTATTGGCCGGGGCTTTCATCCAGTGAGTCAAGTTGTCGTCGAATACTTAGTTTCAATGAATCCAGCCCTTGATGCGTGGCGGCACTGATGCGATGTACAGCCACATTGGGCAACGCCCGACAGAAGCAATCGGCCAATCGGCCGGAATCGGTTAGGTCGAGCTTATTCAGTACCACCAACTGGGGTTTTCGCGCAAGGGCGCTGCTGTACATGCGCAACTCCCGGTTAATCGCCTCGTACGCCTGAAGGGGTGCGTCCTCACTTAGGGTGCCGGCATCGATGAGATGCAACAACAGCCGTGTACGCTCCACATGCTTCAAAAACCGAATACCCAAACCCACGCCGGTATGCGCGCCTTCGATTAGGCCAGGGATATCCGCGACGACGAAGGCGTCGGCCTCGGGCAGTGTCACGACCCCGAGGTTGGGAACCAAGGTGGTAAACGGGTAGTCAGCGATTTTCGGACGAGCTGCCGAAATGGTGCTGACCAATGTAGATTTGCCGGCATTGGGCAGCCCGATAATGCCCACGTCGGCGATTAGCTTAAGTTCCAGGCGCAGGGTGCGGCACTCGCCCGGTTCGCCGGGTTGGGCGAAACGGGGTGTGCGATGAGTAGCGGATTTGAAACGTGTGTTGCCTTGTCCCCCGCGGCCGCCCCGGACGACGACGAAACGCTGCCGTGGTGAAACAAGATCACACAACGGTGCACCGCTTTGGACATCGAACACCATCGTGCCCACAGGCACGTCGATGACCAAATCAGTACCGCTGCGGCCGTTTCGCTGTTGCCCCTGGCCATGGCCGCCACCGGGGGCTTTATACTCTTTTTTGAATTGGAGATGATGAAGGGTGCGTTTGCCGGGATCGGCGTTTAGGAGGACATCGGCGCCCTTGCCGCCATCACCACCATCGGGCCCCCCCCGAGGGACGAACCGTTCGCGTCTAAAACTGACGCATCCACGTCCCCCGTCACCGGACTGCACGACAATGGTAGTTTCATCGATGAATCTCACGCGGCATAAACGCTGACCCTCTTTCGATTGCGGCCCTTACGTTCATAGGTGACCACGCCGTCGATGAGGGCGAACAGGGTGTAATCCTTGCCCACGCCCACATTTTCACCCGGATGAATCTTGGTACCCAGTTGGCGTACGAGGATGTTGCCGGCCTTGACGACCTGGCCGCTGAAGCGCTTGGTGCCCCTGCGCTGGCCGTTGCTGTCACGGCCGTTTTTCGAGCTGCCGCCCGCCTTTTTATGTGCCATGGTATCTTCTCCTGAACCCCTTGCGGCGGGGTGCTATGGTCTGATCATATCAGCAAAAAAACCCTAAACCTCAATGGCGTCGATCTTCACCGCCGTGTATTGCTGACGATGGCCCTGCTTGCGGCGATATCGTTTTCGCCGCTTGTACTTAAACACCAGCACTTTTTTGTGCTTGCCCTGCTCGACAATGTGCCCCTTAACGGCGACGCCCTGCACCAGCGGCTGGCCGATACGAACCTCTTCGCCGTCAGCAAGCATCAGCACTTGGTCAAAGTCCACTTCGGCGCCCACGTCACCCGCCAGTTTCTCTACCCGCAGAATATCGCCTGTTTCGACTCTATACTGTTTGCCGCCTGTGGCAACGATTGCATACATGTTGATTCCTCCCTACGCCAAAAGCCCGTTCTAAAAAATGGCAAATATGAAGGGGCCCGCATGTTTTGTCAAGTAAAATTATAGCCACCCTCGGCAACCGCATTTACCCCGATGTTGCATGAAAAGCGAGCTGTCGATGAACTTGGCATTTTCGCCATTACGACCTATATTACATTTCGCGATAATTCGAAACAGCAAAGGCGCATGCCATGACCACGACATCATACGGCATCACCCGCTGGCTTAACGGCCGGCGCGAAGATGAGCGACTGGCCATCATCGACGAAGAGCCACTGGCCATAAGGGTCCAGGGCAAACCATATGCCGTGGTGATGCGTACGCCCGGCGACGATACGGCCCATGCGGCCGGATTTTGCCTGACCGAAGGCTTGATCGACACACCGGAGGACATCGTCAACCTGGCGGCCTGCGACGGCACCGATTCCAATGTCGTAACCGTAACCCTCACCCCGCAGCGCCAGCGGATGATTGCCGGCCACCTGGATCGGCGCGGCTATGTCAGCCAAACCAGCTGCGGGCTGTGTGGCAAAACCCTTATCGATGAGATTATGCAGGCATTACAGCCGGTAAGCGATGCCACGACCGTCCACCCCACCGCCGCCGAGCGGTGCCTGCGCGATCTGCATACCCTGCAGCCTTTAAGAGCGCTTAGCCGGGCCGCTCACGCGGCCGCGTTGTTCGACAAAGACCTGCAGCTTTTGTCAGTGGCCGAGGATGTGGGACGCCACAACGCGCTGGACAAGGCTGTGGGGCGATTGTTCCTGGACGGCCGCCTTCATCTGGCCAAGGCAGTGGTGATGAGTTCGCGCATCAGTTACGAACTGGTGCAAAAAAGCGTGCGTGCGCGCCTTCCCGTCTTTCTAGCCCTTTCGAGACCCACGACCCTGGCCATGAACCTGGCCGATCGCTTGAATGTCACCCTGGCCGGCGCCATGAAACCGATGGGTTTACTGTTGTATACCCATGCGTGGCGGCTTTGGGACGATTCGATGTCGTCCGGAACCCAAAACCAATGAACCCCGAACTGCCCCGGCTCCTGAACCGACCGCTGACCATCGGCGACCGCACCCTCCCCAACCGTTTGGTACTGGCACCCATGACTTATCTGGGGCATGTCTCCTTTCGACAATTGCTGGCGGCGCTGGGCGGCTGTGGGCTGATGTTTTCAGAAATGTGCAGCGCGGCGCGCATTCCCCATGAAAACCGCAATCGCTCGGCCTATTTTCGCTGGCGCAACGAAGAAGCCGGCCGCCTGGTGATTCAGATCGTAGGAAACGACCCAGCCCGCATGGCTGCGGCGGCCAGGCGCATCGAGGCAGAGGGCCTGTTCGGGGTGGACATCAACCTGGGCTGCGCGGTGCGCGAGATCTGTAAATACAACCAGGGCGCCGCCCTGCTTAAAAGCCCCCGGGACGCGGCTCGCATGGTCCGTGAAGTGCGCTTGGCAGTGGACTGCCCAGTGTTCGTCAAATTCCGCACCGGCTGGCGCGACGACGGCCGTATCCCGGTGGATCTGGCCAGACGCCTGGAGGATGCCGGCGCCGATGCGCTGACCTTTCACCCCCGGGTGGCCCCCGACGTGCGTTCGCGTCCTGCCCGGTGGGAATACATCGCCTTGGTCAAGCAGGCGGTGACGATTCCGGTGTTCGGCAACGGCGATGTTTTCGACGCTGATGACTGCCTGCGCATGCTCACCACCACCGGCTGTGACGGTGTCGCCCTGGGCCGCATTGCCATCGCCCGCCCCTGGCTGTTTGCTCAGTGGACCGGAACCGACACACCGCAGGAAACGGTTTATGCCCGTACCGCCCATGCCCTGGCCGATTTGCTGCAGTACCACTTCGATCCCCAGCCGGCCCTCAGACGCTTTAAGCGCTACGGCGCCTACTTTGCGGCCAACTTCACCTTCGGCAACCACCTGTATAATCAGATCCGCAATGCCCGGGACTTGGATGCCATCCGTGAAGTATTGACCGATTTTACCCGCTCCCGGCCCCAGGTGCGCCGGCGGCCCAACATGAATCTGTTGCGATAGCCGTCGTCAGCGGCTTTCGATGCTATACACATTCGGAAAAGCCAGAAAACGCAAGCGCCGGCGTTGCCAAGGGGTCATAGTCGCTTGACTATAATTTGTCCGTCTCGCCAAAACTATTCAAACGCCGGCGTATAGTTTTCCCGCACCGGGCTCGTCATGGCAAAACGATGATAGGGCCGGCTTTACGCCCGCCCGCGAGGACCGCACATAGACCTTTTTTCGGATTCGTTGATCCGACTCCCTGCAGGTCATCGGCCCCCTACCCTTCCGGTTTCGGTTGTCCTACCCGCCATTGCAAATGGGAACCGACAGGGCCTCCCAAGTTCCTGGTGCAATAGCGCACAGCGTGATTCCCATCCGTGTGTATGGCTTTGTTGGCCGGCCTGCGAGCCACACTATTTCTTACCAAACTAATCTGGAGGCCTAAATCCAATTTTAAATTTAAATGCCAATAATGATATGCCGCCAAAAGTTGGGGCATTGGATATCGGGCTATTATGAAAATAGCCTTTTTCAGTAACAATACCTACATGACAATTGCCACCACCGGTACATCTATTATCGGTTCGGCCTTTAAACCTGTTAACCCAAATTACAATATCACCTTGTTTTAGCTTTTTTTTATTTTTGACTTTTTCCCAATTTTTCAAAACCTTTTCCACATGCCCAACACCAAGAAAAACTTCTTTGACCACGCCAGCCTTTAGAAGGATTATTGTAACAACCTTGGCGCATGCTAATTGGCCACCTTTTGTATCAGGACCATTTGTTCTGATCCCGTATAGTTCTACAATCCCGTTCGTTTCTTTATAATTATCCCGATCTAATGCTTTACTTGCATACTCATTTATAATTTCTGCAGTTTCAGCCCGCGCAGGAGAAACAATTAAAAAGACATAAGCAATTATGAATAATAGCTTCATTTTCATGATTTATACCGGCCAATGACAAAACACAATGCTTTTTACGGAGCACAGCGGAGTAAAAATCCAATGTTGCAACGGCCGTTACGGCCATGGATCGATTCCAAAACCTCTTGGAAAGATCGGAGATTTCCAATAAGGTAGGCAGCCTGAAATGATCGCTCCCCAGGCCCGGCGCCATGCGAATTGTTCGCGTATTGACGAGATTAGTGGAAGCGATAATGCACAAGAGGCTGAGATGACATTGCTCAAGCACCTATTTGAACCGATTACGATTGGTGGTCTTACGGCCCGGAATCGCATTCTCATGTCACCCATGAGCGTGAATTTCGGAGTGGATGATGACGGAAACGTTACCGAACAGCTTACAGCGTATTTCATCGCCAGGGCCAAGGGCGGTGCCGGCATGATGCTGGTAGGTGGCGCCGCCGTGGATCCGGGCGGGATGGAGGCGCCGAGGCTGCCGGGTTTATGGGATGACGCCTGCATTCCCGCCCTTCGGAAAATGGCGTCGTCAGTTCGGCCTTACGGCGCTAAGTTCGGCGTCCAGATGATGCACGGCGGCCGGCAATGCATGCACGACAATAAAGTGGCGCCTTCTCCCATTGCGGCCCCTGCCTTGGCCAAAGGCATCCCCCGGGCCCTTTCTATTGCACAGATTCATCAGATGGTGGCCGCATTTGGGGATTCGGCCCGGCGATGCAAGGCGGCCGGATTTGATTTTATCGAAATCCATGCGGCTCATGGTTATCTCATCAATCAGTTTATGTCCCCCAACGCCAACAAACGATCGGACGAATATGGCGGGTCTTTTGAAAACCGCATTCGGTTCATGATGGAAGTGTATCGCGACATCCGAAAAAAAGTCTCCGATGATTTTCCGGTGGGCGTGAGGATCAATGGCGATGATTTTATCCGGGACGGGTGGACGCTGGAAGAAGCGATCCGGCTCGCGCAGATTCTGGAAGAGCAAGGGGTGGACTATCTTCATATTTCCGCAGGCGTTTATGGCTCAACCCAACTGACGATCCCTTCCATGTATGCCAGCCATGGTTGCTTTGTTTATCTGGCGGCGGCTGTCAAAAGGCAAGTCTCCATCCCGGTGGTGGCGGTCGGCCGGATAAAACACCCGGAATTGGCCGATCGGATTCTCAAAGAAGGAAAAGCGGACATCATCGCCATGGGGCGGGCGTTGATCGCCGATCCTGATCTTCCACAAAAGGCGGCGGCAGGCGCGTATACTCAAATCCGCAATTGCATCGGATGCTGCCGGGGCTGCATTCAATCCGTGTTTGATCAGGAGCCGGCCTTTTGCGTGGTCAACCCGGAGATGGGCCGAGAATATGTCATGGAAGATGTTGGAAAAGCGGAAAAAACCAAAAAAGTTCTGGTTGTGGGGGCAGGTCCGGCCGGTCTTGCCGCTTGCAGGTCCGCCGCTATTCGAGGGCATGATGTCATCCTCATTGATGCGCACGGATATCTTGGAGGGCTGTTAAGACTCGGAGCGCTGGCACCCGGCCGGGGTGAACTGATGGACATTATCGGGTTTTTTCAAAATGAACTGGAACGACTAAAGGTTGAAATCCGCTTGAATGTGGCGCTTTCAAAAGAGGTGATGGATGACATCAGGCCTGAGCAAGTCATTATCGCCACGGGCAGCCTTGCGGATACCCCTATCATTAAAGGTCTTTCCCAGACACGCATGGACCTTTGTTCTGTCACCGAAGTATTTGAAGCAAGCGTGGGCACGGGTGACCGTGTTATTGTTATCGGAGGGGGACAGGTCGGGCTGATGACCGCGGATTTTCTGGCTGAAAAAGGCAAAGAGGTGGTGGTGCTTCATCGCGGCGCGCATTTTGCCGAAGAAATGTCCAGCAATGACAGGTATTACCTTCGCGAGCGCCTGAAGCAGGGCAATGTCATACTGTACAAAAAAGTGGCGATAAAGAGGTTACTCTCAAACCAGGTCGTTTTTCGCTCGGATAATCAGGAAAAATGCCTGGATGGTTTTGATACGGTGGTTTTTGCGGAAAAAATGGTTTCAATGGGTCAATCTGTGCAAATGCTCAAGCCATACAACATCACCGTCCATGTGATCGGCGATGCGAAAGCGGCTCGCGTTCTACAATATGCCATTGAAGAAGGAGAGCAGATCGGCCGTGAGCTTTGAAGCTTGCAAGGTCGATGAAGGGCTCACAGTTGGAAGATATGCAAGTGCAAACGGCGTGAGAGTTCTTCAAATACTTTGATTCCCCGCAAACTGTTGCCCCTGCGGTCGAGCGGCGGGGAGTACACGGCGATGCCCATTCGGCCGGGCACGACCCCCACGATGCAACCGCTCACTCCGCTTTTGGCCGGGATGCCCACCTTGCAGGCCCACTCGCCGGCAAAGTCGTACATGCCGCATGTGTGCATGACGGTGAGCAGATCCCGCGCATACTCGCCTTTCAAGGCGCGTCGGCCCGTGAGCGGGTTGATGCCGCCATTGGCCAGCGTCGCCCCCATGACCGCCAGATCCCGGCTGTTGACGATGACGCTGCATTGCTGCAGATATAAATCCATGGCCTGGCCGATATCGCCCTCGATCATCCCGAAATTTCGCAGAAGATAGGCGATGGCCCAGTTTCGGTCGTTGCCTGCCCTTTCGGACAGGAAAGCCGCTGTGTCTAAATGGGCCGGTCGGCCGGTATAACGCTGGTACGCAGCCAGCACGCGATTGAGACGCTGTGCCGGGCCCTTGCCTTTGATCAGGCTGGCAACGGCCAGGCCGCCGGCATTGACCATGGGATTGTGGGGGCGCTTGGAAGCGGTTTGGACTTTGATGACGGCATTATACGCATCGCCGGTCGGTTCCACGCCCACGCGTTTGAGCACCTCGTCCCGGCCGTGATCCTCCAGGGCAAGGCCGTACGTCATTAGCTTGGATACCGACTGGATGAGAAAGTCGGCATCGGCATCGCCGGCCGCCACGCTCTGCCCCTCGGTTGTGACCGCGCATATGGCAAACTGGCGGCGGTCTACATACCGCAACCCTGGTTCGCTGACGTAGATCTCGCCATGGTCGACCCCACGGTACTGTGCATGAATGGCTTGGAAAACGGGTTCGATGTCCGCCACGTCGGTGGATGAACGGCTGATCGTGGAACAGAGGCCACGCTGGGGTCGGCAGAAGCTATGACATCGATAGGTATTTGAGATTTCTTCCAGGGCGCGAACTCCCCGAACCGTTTTATGGCGGCGACCCAGCAAGGGGGAATAGGCTGCCAACCCCATCTGCCCGGGCACCACCGCCAAGATGGCGCCGGCGAGACCGCTTTTGGCCGGAATCCCGACGCGGTAGGCCCATTGTCCGGAGTAATCGTACAACCCGCTGCTGAACATGATGCTAAGTAAATGGCAGACATATTGGGAAGATACCGCACGAACCCCGGTCAGCGGATGAATGCCGCCGTTGGCCAGCGTTGCTGCCATGAAAGCAAGATCCCGGCAGGTTACGGATACCGAGCATTGGTGGGCATACAACTCGACCGTGGCCTCCACATCGGCCGATAGGTGTCCCTCGCTCATCATCAGGTAACCGATTGCCCGGTTTTGATTGTCCAGGCGGCGGCGGGAATTCAGGACCTCAGCGTCAAAACCGACCGGATGCCCCACATACCGGCTAAACATCCTTTGCAAACGGCCGATCCGGGCTGTCGGCGTTTCCCCCTTGATCAGGCTGGTCGTCGTCACGGCGCCGACATTGACCATTGGATTGAAGCGCCCTTCGCTGACTTGATCGTGCTGGATCATCGAATTGAAGGCGTCGCCTGTGGGCTCCACGCCGACACGCTCGCGCACGAACGCCTCCCCGTGATCTTGCAGGGCCATGCCATAAACGAAAGGCTTGGAAATGGATTGCAGCGTGAAGTTTTTTTCGCACTCGCCGGCGGTATGGGCCCTGCCGGAAACCATGACGGCACAAACAGCGAAGTCATCGGGGTCCGCCGCCGCCAGTTGTGGTAGTATCCGCGAGGGACGGCCGATTTTCAGCGGTAGGTACTTATGGTAAATCTGCCGTAGGAAGGCCGACATATCGTCTTCGATCTGGCGTGCTGATAAAACCGACATGATACTTCACCCTTGAGTTCTTCGGTGGTTGTGGCGCTATTTCCAGGTTCGAGACCCTTTATCATTGTCGTTTTTCAAAAACCACGCCAATGCAAATGCCATCATCGGCCGGATGGGCCGTGACGCATTGCAAATAGGCATGATAGCATCGCATGGAAACCGTTAAGCCGATTGAGACAAGCATGGCGCGCCTGTTGGATGGATTTGTTTTAATACAATATTGTAGCCTGCAAGGCGCTTTTTCGACATTTTTGTCAAGGCAGGAATGGCGCCACCAATCGAACAAAAAAGCACCACGATATCAATTTATTCCCCCAAAGCTGCGATTCATCCCCCATATATGCATTTCATGTTTTTAGAGTTGTGTATTGATGAGCAAAGACTAAGCATTAGGGAATAGTGGTGCAGGTAAAGAACCATCGACGCCAATGTTGGGATTGCAGTGATGACTTGTTAACATTAACGATTGTTTGGAGGAGGTAGACGATGTGGCGACGATTGTGGCTGGGAGTTATTTTGGTGATCTTCGTGGGAGCTGTGGGGTGCCAGGGAACCGATACAGGCGGACAGGAGCCGGACTCGCCGCCGCAGGCGTCGCCATCGGCGCCGTTGGATCCGCCAACGGCGGCGCCGCAAGACGTTGTTCTGCGCGGCATGCGCGTGTTCGATGTGCAGGC
>JABDRH010000453.1 GCA_013041835.1 Desulfatitalea sp.
CGGCCATGGTCCACATCGACTCTTGACCAAGCCTTTCACCCAGGAAGAGCTCATTCACGCCGTAGCCGCCCTGCTTGACACCGAGTACTACGCCAACAGCTTCGAAGCCCCGGCATTAGATGCTGAATCGGGCCCTTAGGGCTCCCGCAAAAATAACTTCACATTTCTATTTGCGCGAGCCCTTAGCCGCCGCAGGCAGTTTGGCACTCCTTTTCCGTGGCGAAAAAGTAAAAGCCATCACTGCCGCACCCGCTGACGAGAGTGCAGCGACCGTCGATAACGCCCCAGCCCAGAATCATTTCGCAAGCCCCAAAGTCGTAACCCGCAACGTCGACACATTGCGGCAGGCCACAGACCCATCCACACATGAAGCTGTCGCATACGCCGTATCCGACACATTGGATGTGAAGGAAAACGTTGCCCAACAGATTGCAGTCCACATCGCGTTCGCATCTACCGTCGTCTTCGCACATGTGATCACTGGCGCAATATTGGTCCTCGGGGCAGTCCGCATCGTCTTGGCACTTATTTTCACAAACCGCATAACCGTTTGCATCATAAAACTCCGCGGTACAGCCGCCGCAGTAATTCGCCTGACACTTGCCGTCCGGACAATCCGGAGCCACTTCACAAGGATCCACAAAACAGTTCACCGGCCGGCTGCCATCGGCGCAAATGCAGGCATCTGAACAACACACCAAACGGCTGTATAAGAAATCAAGGTCTTCATCGCTCAAGGCCGAAAAAAGCGGGTTGTAATCGCACAGGCCCACCGATAGCTGGGTGAATCCCCAGTAGGTTCCGGAAGCATTTCCGTTGATCAGATATTCATCACCGGTCCGCAACGTGATCCCGCACGCGGCGCTTGAACTCGGCGTGCGCAAGATCACGTACCGATCCGTTGACAAACACCCTTTAAACACGTGTTGCACATTGGCGAAATACACAACCGAATCACCGCGCTGTATTCGCAAAAAGATACGCGCTTTGATGACGTCGCTGCTATGGTTATAACTCGATGCTACGGTCGGCGGCATGCAACTGCATGCCTGAACGGGTACCGCGCCGATAGCCGTTACCATCAAAGCCGTCATCAAGATGCCCCAAAGACACACCCATTGTTTGATATCAATCGACATGGAAGCCTCCTTTCTTTTATTTATTATAATGGCTGCAATGTCCATCATGGATACATTTGACGAAATATCTACCCCGATATTGTATTCCCGTGTATCTATCGAAATTCAGATTCTGTTCACAATCGTTTTGGCGGGAATCAGACCGGTCGCGGCGGCCGAAACGATATTGCCGGCGACGCCGGGGCCGTCACCGGCTACGAACAAGCCTTGCACGGCAGTCTCCAGGTACTGGTCGGTCTCCACCTGAACGGCGAAAAATTTAATTTCTGGTGCATAGAGCAATGTCTCGTCATTGGATACGCCTTTCACCACCCGATTGAGCTGCTCCAGTCCCTCCATTGTGTTGGTCAAGATCCGTTCAGGCAAGGCCATGGCAATATCGCCGCATACCACGTTGGTCAGGGTCGGCCGGATGTAGCCTTTATGAATGCGGTGCCAGGTGCTGCGCCGTCCGCGTTTCAAGTCACCGAAGCGTTGCAAAATGGGCTTCCCACCGCCGATGAGCGTGGCCAGCCGACCGATGGACTCGCCGTAGGCCTGGTTATCGGTCACCGGCTCGGTGAGCACTACCTTGGATAGAAACGCAAAGTTGGTGTTTTCCGACTTTCGGTCCAGGTAAGCGTGGCCGTTGACACATACAAATTGGTTATAGTTTTCCAGTGTCACGAAGCCGCCCCGGTTGGTGCAAAAAGTGCGCGTCTGGTCATCATACTTTGCCGTCTGGATGAAAAAGGTGGGATCATAGATGATGGCGCACAGATCCTGCATGATGTCATTGTGCACCTCCACCCGCACCCCCACTTCAATGCCCCGCTGGCGCACCGCCAAACCGTGCTCGGCCGCCAACCGGCCTACCCATTCGGCCCCTGAACGGCCGGGCGCCAGAATCACACTGGCGGCCGTGTATCGCCTGCGGTTGGTGGTCACGCCCGTCACTTTTTGACGATCCACCACAATGGCGCGCACCTCTTCGGAGCTGTGGATCACCACACCCCGCTCACGCAGGTGGTTCACCATGCTATCGATGTGGTCGGGCAACCGGTCGCTACCCAGATGCTTCTGGCGGATCAACAGCAGGTTGATACCATAGCGTTTGGCACGCTTGCGGATCGCCTGAGCCGTGGCCATGTCGGTGGGGTAGACCGGGCCGTCCATGCCGAAACGGTTGAAGATCTGTTCGGTTTCGACCAGCAGGGTATCGGCCGCAGACCTGGGCATGAACTGGGTCAGATCGGTTTTGCCCAATTTATGAATGAAGTTCAGCTTGCCGTCTGAAAAGAGCCCGGCACCGCCCATGCCGCACAGAATATTGCAGGGTTTGCACATTCGGCACGGTACTTCTGCGCTCATGGGGCAGCGCCGTCGTTCGGGAGATCGACCCTTGTCCATCAACAGCACCCGGGCGTCCGAGTGCTCGCACAGCCAGTAGGCCGCAAAAAGCCCCGCCGGACCGCCGCCCACGATGATCACGTCAAACTGGTTGTTTTCAGACATTTTATGACGAGACCCTTACGTCAACACCCGCCCATACCATTGGCCATCACCCGAGTTTCACGGCCAGCTCCGCCACCCGCCGACCCAGCTTGCGGGCGTTTTCAGCCGTACCGCTGTCCGGCACCCCCACGCAAGCCGCGCCATAGTGACCGGTGGCCGAAAGCGGATCACCCACAATGATCATGCCATAGATCAGCATGGCCTGAAGAATGGAGAGCAAAGTGGTTTCCTTGCCGCCGGTAGGATCGCCCGAGGTGGCAAAGGCCGCTCCGATCTTGTTTTCCATACGCCGGCGCACGCCCACAAATTCATCGAGGACCTGTTTCAGGGGAGCCGCCATGGAGCCAAAATATACCGGCGAGCCCGCGATCAGCCCCGCACTGGCGGCAAATTCATCCCGGGTCACTTCATCGGTGTTGCGCAACAATACCTCGACACCATCCACCTGCGCAACACCCTCGGCAACCATTTCGGCCAGCCGCCGCGTATTACCTCCCTTGGAATAATAAAGCACGAGAATCTGCATTTTCCCCCTCCCCCCGGTATACCGGGTGCTGAAAATAAACGCCCCCCCAACTCATTCCATGCCACGGAGGGCCGCAATAAAAGCCCGGCGTATTCAGCCATTCCAACTCAAACAAGCCAGTGCGGACGAGTAGATTTCGTACGGAATCCGGTTCTGCGGGAATAAGCGTTCGGGGCCGGGCAAAGCAAACAATTGACTTAGCGCTGTCCACGCATTTATTATGTAAAGAACCTATGGATTAAACACATCCAAGGTTGTCTTTCACCTGATCCTGCACAGACCTCAAATCCTTGATCTGCCCGGCGACACCATTGCGTCTTATTTCCTCAACCCTTAGCACAGCAGCAACAGGAGGTGTTTATGGCGATAAAAGTATTGATCAACCGTTCGGTACCGGAAGGCAAAGCCAAGGAAATGATTCCTCTGTTTCGCAGGATGCGCGCCCTGGCCATGAGCCAGGACGGCTACATTTCCGGCGAGACCCTGCGCAACATGGACAATCCCGAAGAGTTTCTGGTGATCAGTTCCTGGCAGTCATCTGACGCCTGGACCGAATGGCTCAACAGCGGCAATCGCCAGGAAATCCAGAATGAGATCGATGCCCTTCTCGGCGGTCAGACCCGGTATGAGGTTTACCACTACGGGTTTACTGAATAATCGCCCCTGATTATTTGAAGGTATTCAGTATCTCGCCCGTGGCGGTAAGCAGATTGTACCACGAGACCCGCAACGCCACGCGTGCCTGGGCCAGTTGGGAGCGTGCGACGTTCAGGTCGCGCTGGGCCTGGTTCAGGCGCGCCAAAGAGCCCACACCGGCCTTGTACTCTTTTTCCACCAAATCGCGTTGCTGCTTCACCAGCTTGGTGTTGGTCTCCTGCAACGTCAGCACCCGCTGGGCCGTATCGATTTCGTTTGCAATGCGTTGGATCTCGGCCGCCACATTAATGTGGGCGTCTTGGCGGGTACGCTGGGTTTCATAGAGACGCGCCCTTGCTTCGGCGGTTCTGGCCCGTGTCAGGCCGCCGGCAAATATGTTCCAGCTCAGACCGATGCCGATGGAATTGCCGAAATCGTCGCCTTGGAAACCGGGGTCCTCGGGCCGATTGCCGGTGTAATCGGCTGACAAGGCGATGGTGGGATAGTAGTCGGCCTGGGCGGCTTTCACGCCGGCTTCGGCCTGTTGCACCACCCGATCGACCCGCTGCAAGTCAGGACGCCGGGTCAGTGCCGTCTCAATCAGAAGCGTCGGTTGGGGCGTAGACAGCTCCTGATCGGTGGTGGCGGAAAGCTCGGCCAGGTTGACATGCGCCGGCAGGCGGCCGCCGCGCACCCCCATCAGGGCCGCCAGGCTCACCAGACCGGCGCGGTAACCGCGTTCCTCCTGGATACGGGCGCTGACGGCGGCATTGACCCGCACTTCAAAGTTAAGCACATCGCTCAGGGAGCCGGTGCCCACATCGTAACGCAAACGCGTTTCCACAAGCTGACGCCGGTTAAAAGCTTCATCGGCCTTGGCAATGGCCACATTCTCTTGGGCCAATTGGGCTTGCAGGTAGGCGCTGGTTACCGCCGAGAGCAGCAAGCGCTGTACATCGTCCAGGCCCGCCACGCCGGCCTGTTCGCCGTACCGTGCGGTAGCCAGACGAAATTCCCGGGCCAGGCCGTCGAAAATGAGCCAGGTGGCCTTGAGACCCAGTTGGTAATATGTTTCAGGATTGGCAATGCCCTGCGCTGAAGAATCCAAACCGGAGAGCATGGAATTTAAAGCCGCCTGCGGGGCAAATTCACGCTCCGACATATCCACCCGCGACCCCCCTAACGTGGCGTCCAGTTGCGGCCAATAAAGCGCCTGGGCCTGTTTGACCACTTGGGAAGCCTGTCTCACGCGCGCTTCGGCGGCAGCCACCGAAGGGTTGCCCCCAAGTGCGATACGCGCCGCCGTCTTCAGATCGAGTACCTTGACCCGCTCCAACGCATGCAATGGATCCGCCGATTGTTGTTGCTCGGCATGGGCGCCTGCGCTCATCATCATTGCGATCACAACACCCAACATGTAACCGTACACTCGTTTACCGCCAACTCGCATCACTGTCCTCCTCTGCGCTTGCCTTGCTCCGTTTATCCGGCCCAGATGCCGTCGATCCAGAAGAAGTACCATTATATATTGTGTTAGGCAAATAATTAGATAAACTAAGGAAAGATTCGTACGCCCGATTACCGTGTGTGTCAACCGAAAACGGCTTTAAGGATGCAGGCAATAAATAATTACACCATCTTGCTTGATCTTTGGCCCATCTGCAGTGTTGCATGCAAGTGAACCCAATCGCGGTGCAATCCGGCAAAAGCATTTTTTGCCAAGACCCTTATTGCCTGTCATCCATCTGTTTTCGCAGACGTTCCAATTCTTCTTTCGTCTGTAGATACTTTTCCGTGGTGATGCGCAGTCGTTTGGCCATCACCTCGGCGAAACCGCGGAAAATGGCATAGCGGAAGACAAACCGGTTCTCGTTGGGCAGGCCGTCCACGTTGGAGAGGTCGATTTTCAAACAAACGGTCTCGTCCAGGGCCGAAACCGATACCGAGAGCGCACCGCTGCCCATGCCGCCCACTTCACCGAAAACATCCCCAGTACGATACAACGTTGCCAATTCATTGTCATTTTTAGCGATACGCACCCGGCCGTTGATTAAATAGTAGATCCAGCCGTCGTAATTGGCCTCATCGACGATGAGGTCGCCAGGCCGGTACCGCACAATCTTGCTGATGCGCAACAGCTCCTTGATGTCCTTTTCATCAAAGGATGCCAAGGCGGGCAGCGTCTTTATTTTATCAATAATATCAATGCTGTTATTAAGTTGATCGACGTTGGGCATGGTTGGCGCCTTTCGGATGACCTCTTTTAGCGGGCTGAAAAAAAGAGCTGAATATATATAATTGCATAGCACCACCTCTTGAGCGGGATCAATTGGGAAATTTGGAAAAAACGTAAAAAAATCAAAAATCATATGCAATATCGGAGAGACACCGGTAAACTTTATCGTGGTGCCTGAAACCCAAAGCGGCTGCCCTTTATTGACACCCTTACGGCCAAATGCTATATTCCGCGCCGTACGGTTGGGAAAATTCGTGTAATAGGGTGAGCCGATGAGCAAAGTCATCTCTTTAGATGAAAAGTTGAAGATGACAGCCGACCAGAAAGCGGCGGCGGTTCAGCGACAGAAAATTCGAGCCGTACGCCAGGTGTTTCAGTGCACCCAGTGTGCCTCCAAATGCGAACGCTGCGGTGCGTCGCTGGCTGCAGCGTTTAAGGAACGAGAAAGTGACCCTAAAATTCCCTATCAATTTTGTGCCAGTTGCACTGAGGAATACCTGGATTACATTCACTGCCTGCAGGGCGGGGACGATTCCACCGCCTACTGGCACAACCACCAATGGCTCAAGGTGTGGCAAACCTGGATTGAATACCAGGGGGCGGTGGACCAATACATACGGACCAAGGAATTCCGCCGCCTGGTGAACGAGTTGGGGCATGAAGGTCCCGGATGTGATTAGCCGGCAGCCTCAAACGCATCATACCCCCGATTTCACTCCCGACCAAGCGTGCTTCAGGAGGAAGATATGTTCGGCATTGGCATCCCGGAATTAATTATTATCCTGGTGATTATCCTCATCATCTTTGGCGCGGGAAAACTGCCGGAAATCGGCGGCGGACTGGGAAAAGCCATCAGTAATTTCAAAAGCGCCACCAAGGAACAAAAAAACAAAACGCCCGAACAGATCGAAAAGGAAGACCGAGAATAGGTCGGGCATCGCTAGTTGCACAAATCCCCATGAAAATTCAAGGCGATTTCAGTCAAAGAATATACCCTCTTGCTTGTCTTTTTTCCCGTCTTATGCGTTGCGTCAAAGGCCGAATACAGACCGTATGCGTCCTTTGGCACGCCTTGGAGACGAAAAAAATCCGGCGCAATAATGGTATATCCTTTTCCGCCCATCGCCTAATCCCGATCCTTAAAATGCGGGGCGCGTTTTTCGAAATTGGCATTGACGGCTTCCACTTGGTTGGGAGAGCCGATGAGGGTTCGCTGCAGCGTATCTTCCAGCGCCAAGCCTTCACCGGACGGACTGTGCCACGTGGCGTCCAACAACTGCTTGGCCGCTGAAATTGCGTGGGGATTTTTAGCCGCGATTTCAGCGGCCAGGCGGTGGGCTTCGGCATGTGGATTGTCGCAGACCCGCGTCACCAGTCCAATCTGGATCGCCTCCCGGGCCTCCACGAAGCGGGCGGTAAAGGTCAGCTCCTTGGCCACGTCAATGCGGACGAGGTCGCGAAGGGTCTGGGTGATGGACATATCGGGAATGATACCCCAGCTTATCTCCATTACTGAAAGCCGCGTGTCGGGCGCTGCCAGCCGGATATCGGTGCCCAGGGCGATTTGCAGTCCGCCGCCTATCGCCACACCGTGCAAGGCGGCAAGGACCGGCACGGGCATCTGCTTCCAGACCATGGCTGCCATTTGTACGAAATTGCCCGGATCGCGGTTTTCACGCTGCAGCAGATTCACCGCTACGGGTTCTCCGGCGCCAATGGCGACAAATTCCTTGAAATCCAAGCCCGCACAAAAACCGCTCCCCTCGCCTGATAGCACCACTGCACGAACCGATTTATCCAGGGCCAATTGCCTGCCTGCCGAAGTGATGGCCAAAATCATCTCCGGGTTCAAGGCATTGTACTTCTCGGGGCGGTTGAGCCGCACATCCGCCACATGATGCGCCATGCTGATTTTGACCAGATCGTTCACGATGACTCCTTTTCCCGTTGTGGATTGAAAAAATGGGGTTCATTTCTCTGAATGGCGCGTTGCTAAGGCCAATCTTGATTCCTGTAGACGCCTACTGCCTTTTGGCGGTCTTTTTTGATGCAACATTGGGGTTTCAGTATCGATGCACGAAGTACCGGGCATTGACATACAATCGCAACTTTGACATAGTCGCTCTCAAAAATGCAAGCTCCTGGAAATTTCCGATAACACAGCCAAATTATTATAGAAGCCCATACTATTGATATGAATTACATTGAGTGTGACGATTTTAAAGTTTATTCTCTGGAATTTGTGAAAACACCATGAAAGCCGTACAACCATACAGGGTTGGTATCGATATTGGCTCTACAACAGCCAAGGTCGTCGTTCTTGATCCGGGCAACGCAGCCATATTTACGGACTACAAACGTCATAACGCGCTTATCAGCCATACCATAAAAGGTATGTTTCAAGATATTTTAAAGCATCTCGGAGACTTAACGATCACGGTGAATATTGCCGGCTCCGCGGGCATGGGGATTTGCGAATGGTTATCCATTCCCTTCATCCAGGAGGTTATTGCATCGGCGGAAGTCACACAACGGTACTATCCTGATGTAAGAACGCTTTTGGATATTGGCGGTGAGGATTCCAAGCTCATCTTGATCAACCATCAAGGCCGAGCCGATATTCGCATGAACGGTAATTGTGCCGGTGGCACCGGGGCTTTTATCGATCAAATGGCCACCCTGATTGGCGTTCCTTGCGAAGATTTAAACCAGATCGCCGAACACTATGAATCCATTCATAGCATCGCAAGCCGGTGCGGCGTATTCGCAAAAACGGATATTCAGGCGCTTATGAGTCGCGGGGTGTCCAAACCCGATATATCGGCTTCGATTTTCAACGCCATCGCTTTGCAGACAATTAGCACCCTTTTAAGAGGTTTTACGCCTGAGGCGAAAGTTCTTTTCACCGGAGGCCCGCTTACTTTTATCCCGATGCTTCGTAAATTCATGATAGAGAAAATGGGGCTGATGCAAACGGACATTATCGTTCCTGAACATCCTGAAATCTTTCCAGCGCTGGGTGCCGCGCTTTTATCAGGCACCAATATCTGTGAAACTTCCATTTCCGAATTTATCAACTTGATTGCTACCGACCGTGTCGATTCTTCGTCAAACGAAGACGTCGAAGATCCTCTGTTTAATAGCACTGATGAATTTCACGAATGGAATAAAACACGGTTTACTCCGGTCGAAAAGGTTGACATTAGCGATCTTCATCAAAAAGAGTGTTTCTTAGGAATTGATTCCGGCTCTACTACAACAAAGGCAGTTCTTATTGATGCAAATGGCAGAATAGCACTTGATCATTACCTGCAAAACCGCGGGGAGCATATTTCAGCCGTAAGAGAATGCCTGTTGTTCTTTTCAAAAAAACTACATGAACACCACGTACAACCCAAAATTGTCGGCACTGCTGTTACAGGATATGGAGAAGACCTGGTCCAAACGATTTTTGGTCTTGACAGAGGAATCGTGGAAACTTTGGCTCATTATCGAGCCGCCCGCCATATCGTTGACGACGTCAACTTCATCTTGGACATCGGCGGACAAGATATGAAAGCCATGTTCATAGAAAATGGGTCAATTCGAAAAATCGAAATCAATGAGGCCTGTTCATCAGGATGCGGCACTTTTCTTCAGTCATTTGCTGAAATTTTAAACTGTTCCGTTGCTCAATTTTCTGAAGAGGCGTGCGCATCCTCATCACCCTGCAACCTTGGATCCAGATGTACCGTTTTCATGAACTCAAGGGTAAAGCAGTCTCTTCGTGAAGGCGCACAAGTCAATAATATTGCCGCGGGCCTGGCGTATTCGGTGATACGCAATTGCCTTAATAAAGTGCTAAAAATTAAAGATATTTCTGAGTTGGGCGAAAACATCGTGGTTCAGGGGGGCACCTTCCTCAATCCTTCCGTCCACAGGGCTTTTGAGAAGATTACGGGTAAAAACATCCTGTGTCCGGACATATCCGCAATGATGGGCGCATATGGATGCGCACTCATGGTTAAAGATGAGTACATCGCTGAAAACAACACAACCGATAAACATATAGACCTCGGCAAAATCACCAAAATTGGAAACTGCAAAAAACTATCCATTCATTGTGACGGTTGTTCCAATAGATGCAATGTTACCAAGCTTGTTTATGATAATGGCCGTCTGTTCTACTCCGGGAACAGGTGTGAACGGGTCTTTTCCAACGGGGGGATATCATCTGGCAAAGGGCAAAATATCTTTGCATATCAGAAAAAGCTTTTGTTTGATCGAAAAAATAAACCATCAGGCACGATAAAAAATATTATCGGCATGCCTCGTGCGCTCAATGTTTATGAAAATTATCCCTTCTGGTGCACTCTTTTTGTCGAGCTTGGCATTGAAGTAAAGCTATCGTCCCGCTCCAGTAC
>JABDRH010000457.1 GCA_013041835.1 Desulfatitalea sp.
GTACTGGAATGCGCGGTCTTTCGCAACGCACTAAAAAAAGCGCGCCAGATATGCACCACCATCGCTTCGGTGCGGTACGCCATCGGGGAAAACCAGACAAGCGACTACCTTTCCGTGACGGTGAGCATCGGGGTCACCCAGTTGAAAAAAAACGATTCGGTCGCCGACCTGATTGCCCGCGCCGACAAAGCGTTATACGACGCCAAACAAAAGGGAAAGAATTGTGCTGTCGGCAGAAAATCTTGAAAAGCAAGTGGCATTGCTCTATTTAGACGGTTGTTGATTATGTAAACACTGGCGGTATTTTTTTGGGCAAGCCTTTTGCTTTCATTCTCGGCAAGATCACTTTGTGCAAAATCAACCAAGAGGAATTTTAATGCTAACCAGCGATCGTGTTCAGTTCAACCTGCCGAACCTTGGCCGGCTCGGCCGAAGCCACACCTTAGTGGACATGCATTTCCACTCAATTTATTCTGATGGTCGCAATCCTATCGACAAGATTGCAGACCGGGCACGCCGACTCGGCATCGGCATTGCCATCACCGACCACAACGAGATCCGCGGCGCATTGGAGATCGATCGGCACTCGGACATCCTGACCATTCCGGGCATCGAACTGACCGCTGCCGAAGGCTCTCACTTGCTGGCCTACTTCTATGAAACCAAGGAATTGCAGCGCTTTTTTGAAGTCGAAGTGGTCCCAAGGATGGGCCACGGGGTAATGAGCTCCCTGAGTCTGAACATGTACGATATCATCGAGCGCGCCCAGGCGTATCAATGTTTGATCGTCTTTGCCCACCCTTACTGTGCCATGTACACCGGCGTGTGTAATCTGCAATTTTCCGATGAGCAGCGCCACCTCCTGTTTCAAATGGTTGACGGTGTCGAGGTGCTCAACGCCAATAATTTGAATCGCTGGAATCTCAGATGCGCAATCCTGGGCTTCAACTTAGGCAAGGCCATGACCGGTGGCAGCGACGGGCACTGCCTCAACCACATGGGGCGCGCCGTTACCTTTGCCGACTGCCCCGGAACGCGTTACGATTTTCTGGATGCGGTGGCGCTGCAACACAGCCGGGTCATCGGCAAGGAAGTCCCCTTTTTACGCAAAGTAACCGCCAACAGCCTCAAACTACGCTCCAACCTGAGCAACTGCCCTGACCTGCTGGAGAAAAACATCCGCTATGGCCGCAAGGTGATCAATTTTAAATCCCGGGCCCTGCGCCGCAGAATCGAACATCACATCAACGCCGACCGCCTGAAAAGCTACCTGGGCATGTAAGGAGATGAAAGCGATGCGAAATGCTATCAAAACCGTCGACCAGTTGGATAAAGTCGGTCTGCACATCAAGGCCGTCTCGCCGACCGGGAGCGAACTTGCCAAGATCACTGCATCCATTATTTTCGGCATCGGCGCCGGAGGCGTAACGCTGTTCGAGAAGCTGCTCTTTGAAAAATCGGTGGATGAAACGTTTTCGCTGTTCGTGACGCCCGGTGCGGGAGATTCGCTTTTCGGCCATCTTCGATGTTCGCTGCTGCAACCCTTGGGAATAGACATGCCCTTTGAAATGGGTGTCACGGTCACCTCCATTGAGAAGGCCGAAGGGCACGAAGTGGTCAAAGCCATGGCGAAATCCACCGATGGCTGTGGCGGCGGTTGCGGTTGCGGATGCGACTCCTGAGGGCGGCGCTACGGAAAAAGATTTATCTGCTTGATTTAACTCGTTCTATTGCATATATACGGATTAGGGTGCAGGCAGGAAATAGTTCCCCAAGGTTGCGCCGAATTTGGGTTTGTCTTAAAGGCATAGCCGGTGGATGTAACGCCAAAGACGGGCGCAAAGACAATCAAAACGGCGGAATTATTCCTTGTCTGCACCTTTGACTATCCGGAGCTTGCATGTATCGCGATAACTACATTAATGCCCTTCGATCGGAAATGTTGGAAATGGTGGCCGAAAAGTTGACGCCTGTTGCCATGCGTTACGGCTACAGCGATGTCCCTCTGGAAACCACCATTAAATGGCGGCCGCAAGTCCTGGTGCTGGGCAGCTATTCATCAGGCAAATCAACCTTGATCAACGACTTTCTGGGCGCCAAAGTCCAGGCCACCGGACAAGCACCCACCGATGATTCTTTCACGGTCATCACGTATGATGACAGCCTCGACGAAAACGCCCCGGTGCAGGTGACCGAATCCCGGGACGGCAAATATTTGCTCAATGACAACGAATACCCATTTGAAACCTTGAAAAAACACGGTCAGCGGTTTGCCTCGCACTTTCGTTTGAAAAAGGTCAACTCCGCCTTTCTGAAACATTTGGCCATCATCGACACGCCGGGCATGCTCGACAGCATCACCGAAAGGGACCGCGGCTACAATTACCAGGAAGTGATCGGCGACCTGGCTCAGATCGCCGATCTTGTCCTGGTGCTGTTTGATCCCCATAAAGCCGGGACGGTACGTGAAATTCACACCAGCCTACGCGACACCCTACCAGCCCGCACCTTTGAAGACCGCGTGCTGTTCGTGCTCAACCGAATTGATGAGTGCGCCTCGATGATCGACCTGCTGCGAGTGTACGGTACCTTGTGTTGGAATCTGTCTCAGATAACCGGCCGCAAGGACATTCCCATGATCCATCTCAGCTACTCGCTCAAAGCGGCTGCCGAGGATCAGGCCGAGCGCGATTTGAGCTATCTGAGTTACCTGGAAAACCAACGCGAAGAGCTGAAAAAAGCGGTCATGCAGGCGCCTCACTATCGCCTGGACAACCTGGCGGCTTTTGTGGAAACCCATGGTGAACGGCTGGCCCACCTGTTGGAAGCGCTGACCCGTTTTTACAAACGCCGCCGCAAATTCAAACTCAAATCAGCGGTCGCGGCCACTGGCTGCGGCCTTGCGGCCGGCGTCGCCATATTCGTGTTATGTGCGTCCACGCCGCCGTTCTCCGGGCTGAACGCGACCCTTCAGCTTACCCTGGCGGGAGCAGCGACATTGGCCGTCATCGGGATTTGGCGCATGAGCATCCACTCCTTTCTCTTCGGCCGGTTCCGGAAAAACACCTTAAAAAACGTCGACCGTCTTGCTGCATTGACCACTCAAACCCGGCGTGACAATTGGGAATCCATACGCACGCTGGTGATCAACCAGATCCGCGACACCTCCAACAGGTACAGCTTGGGGGAAGCGCGCCGTGAATACAATATTATATGGAGAGTATACGAACGCGGATCAAAGGAGATCCGCGAAGCACTAAGGGAACTCGAAGACTTGTCGGACAGCAAGGAACTCGATTTTGTGCTGGGCAATTATGCATCCATGGATCAATCCCAATCACCCTAACGTTCAAAGGAGAACTTGATGAAAAGACGTTGGCTTGTCGTGTTGGTTTTTCTGGCCCTGACGGTGTCTTTCGTCTATGCCGGATCAGGCGTTGATTTCAAAGAGGGCAAGTGGGAGATCACCAGCAGCACCGAAGTCACCGGCATGCCCATGAAGATACCATCGCAGACGCATACCCAGTGCATGAAAAAGGCATCTCCGGTCCCCCATCAGAAACAGCCCAATCAGGAGTGCGAAACGGTAGACGTCAAAACCTCGGGCAACACGGTCACCTATACCATGGTGTGCAACACACCGGGCGGGAAAATGACAGGCAAGGGCAAAATCACCTACTCAGGTGAAACGATGGCGGGTGGCATGGACATGCAGATGCAAGGCATGAGCATGGTATCCAAATTCAGCGGACGTTATATAGGCCAATGTGATTAGGCGATTGGCGGATCAGCGCATAAAAATGTGAAGTTCTTTTTGCGCGACCCCTAAGCATGGCCGGAGCATAAAAACGAATCCGGACACCCCACATCCGGACCCATGGTCCGCGGCGGCGGCCGATCTTGTACGCAGCCGGCGCACTATGGTGTTGGCCACCAATGCACCGAACGGGTGTTGGACCGCACCGGTATACTACGTCTTTGCACGGGCCGGCTTCTATTTTTTTTCAAGCCCGGAGGCGCGCCACATCCAACACAACGCAGCGGACGACCGGGCCGCAGCCAGCATTTATTATGACAACGGGCACTGGGAAGATATCCAGGGGCTTCAAATGTCCGGACACATCCATCCGGTGCGGCAAAAGACCGAGAAACTCGATGCCATGGCGCGGTTTCTGCTCAGGTTCCCATTTGCCGCACCGTTTTTGGAAGCCGGGAAATCCAAGGGCACGTCTTTACCGAAATTGGGCAACCGAGTAGGCCTCTACTGCTTTGTCCCGTTGACCGCGTTCTACACCAATAACCGTTTGGGGTTTGGAAAACGGATAGCCGTTAGGGTAAGCAGGTAACCATGACGCAATCATCTCACCCCCACAATGCGCTGGATCACCCCGAAGTCTCGGCCGCCATCTTTCATCCGCGGGCGCAGTGGACAGATCCGGGGGCCGCTGACGAGCTGCGACCGTTGATTCCGGTGGCGCCGGATGTGCGTATCGGGGCGGCCTGCCACTTGACCGCTGCCCATGCGGTCAATATTCTCTTCTTTCATGGCAACGGTGAAATCGTGGCCGACTATGATGACATTGCGCCCATTTACAACCGAGCGGGGCTGAACTTCCTCGTCGCGGATTATCGCGGCTACGGCCTTTCCAATGGACACCCGACCGTATCGGCGATGCTGGCGGACTGCCATGCAATCCTGGATTACTTCTTGGATTTTCTGAAAGCCAGAGGGTATGCCGGACCGATGGTGGTGATGGGGCGTTCCCTGGGAAGCGCCTCCGCGTTAGAGTTGGCCGCGACCCGCAACGATGTCGAGGGATTGATCATCGAAAGCGGATTTGCCTTTGCCGCACCCTTGCTACGGCTGCTCGGCGTCGATGTCGAGCGCTTCGGGTTCAGCGAGACGAATGGATTCGGAAACATTGACAAGATCGGGCGATGCAAACGACCGACGCTGATCATCCATGCCGAACATGACCACATTATTCCCTTCTCCGACGGCCTCGCCTTATTTCAGGCCGCTAGCGGCAAAGACAAGCAGTTGCTGAAGATTGACGGCGCCGATCATAACGATATCTTTTTCAGGGGAGCCGACCGGTACATGCAGGCCATCCGGGACCTGGCAAATCGGGTCTCAGAGGTCGCCCAATAGGGCGTATTCACGGGCCAACGCCATATAAATACCGGCATCGGACTTGTGCTGATCGATAATCGCGGCATCATAGCTTTTCTTGATGACGGCCGGAATGCCGGCAACCAGTGTCATCGGGCCCACCTGCATCCCCTGGGAAACAACGGCGCCGGCAGCGACGAGGCCGCCGGCGCCGATATGCGCATCGTTAAGCAATACGGCGCCGATGCCGATGAGCACGTGATCTTCCACGGTACAGCCGTGAACCACGGCATTGTGACCGATCGTCACCTGGCGACCGATATGCAGCGGATTGCCCTTGTCCACGTGCAGGGTACAATTGTCCTGCACATTGGTCCCCGCGCCGATGGAAATACGATCCAAGTCACCACGGATCACGGCGCCGAACCAGACGCTGACGTCATCTGCGAGGTGCACATCGCCGATAACCACGGCCGATGGGGCGATAAAGACATTTTTACCCAATGAGGGTGACTTTCCATTAAAAGGTAGAATCATTGGTGCACCTGTACCTTTCAATACGGGATAAGGCGTTCAACGAAGCTTGCGGATGGGACGCACGGTCTTATTTTAGCATCTCTTTCGTCCCTTTGATGTCAACTCCTACCGCATCCTTTCACAAGGGGCAAGAGGTGCGCGGTGAGATTGAATTTCAAGGAACAGAGGCGTAAATGAAATGAAGCAAGTTCGCAAAACACGATTTGCCGAAAACAGACCCTGCGAATTCAGCGGGGAACTCGGTAAGGCCGTACTCAACTCATTGTCCGCGCACGTCGCCATCATCGACGAAGAGGGTATTATCGTTGAGACCAATCGCGCGTGGCGGGAATTTGCCGGCGGTGACGGGAAAATCGATTCAGATGCCTTTTTGGGCATGAACTACCTGGCCATATGCGACGCCGCCGCAGGGGAAGGCGCGCAAGACGCACATGCCGTGGCCGACGGCATTCGTTCGGTAATTCGACACGAAATCACCGAATTTTTGTATGACTATCCCTGCCACAGCCCCACTGAACAGCACTGGTTTTATATGCGAGCCATTCGCATGCAGGCCCCGGGCCCCGCTCAAGTCGTCGTCAGCCACGAAGAGATCACACAGCTAAAACTGGCCGAAGAGGCGCTCAAAGCGAGCAAGGCGGCCATCGAGGCACAAAAGCAACACCTGGAAGAAACCAACATCGCCCTCAAGGTACTGCTTAAACAGCGCGCAGAAGACAAATTGGAAATGGAGCAAAAAGTGCTGACGAATATCAAGGAATTGGTCTTTCCTTACATCGAAAAGCTCAAACGGGCGCCAATCCGAGCCAAGGACAAGACCATCGTGGCGATCATCGAGTCGCACTTAAATGATATCATCTCACCCTTGCTGCAACGGCTGGCCAACATCAACGTGCTGCTAACGCCCCAGGAGATGCAAGTGGCCGCACTTGTCAAGGATGGCCGCAGCAGCAAGGAGATATCGGATATCCTCAATGTATCCGAAACCACGGTACACTTTCATCGAAAAAACCTGCGGGAGAAATTCGGCATTAAGAATACGACCACGAACTTGAGATCGTACCTGATGTCCATGAGCTGAGATGGCCGCCTGCACAAACCTAAAATATTGTTGTTCAATCGTATGCAAAAGGACATGCAATGAACCTTGAGGCCCCGATTTTGGTAACGGGCGCCACCGGATACGTCGGCGGTCGACTTGTGCCGCGCCTGCTGGAAAGAGGATACCGGGGCCGGGCCATGGGTCGCTCATTGGAAAAACTGGCCTGCCGAACCTGGGCGACCCATGAGCGTGTCGAGTTAGTAACCGGCGATGTCTTGGTGCTGGCACAACTGGTAGAGGCTGCACAAGGTTGCCGCGCGGCCGTTTACTTGGTCCATGCCATGATCGCCCGGCAAGACAGGTACGCGGAAGCCGATCGCCATGCGGCCCGGAACATGCGCACGGCTGCCGATCGGGCCGGTTTAGAACAGATCATCTACCTGGGCGGTTTGGGCGACGCGAACCACCCCAAATTGACCCGTCACTTGGCTTCCAGGCACGAAGTGGGTGATATTCTACAGTCTAGCGCGGTTCCGGCCACGATTCTGCGGGCAGCCATGATACTGGGCTCGGGGAGTGCATCGTTTGAAATCCTGCGCTATTTGGTCGAGTACCTGCCGGTCATGATCACACCACGCTGGGTGCACACGCCAACCCAGCCGATTGCCATCGAAAATGTATTGGCATACTTGATCGGCTGCCTTGAAAACGAAGCGACACGGGGCGGCACCTTCGACATCGGCGGACCGGATGTGTTGACCTACAAGGATCTGATTCATCTCTATGCACAAGAAGCCGGGCTTTCCGATCGCATCATCGTGCCCGTACCCCTGCTGACGCCCAAACTGAGCGCTCGGTGGATTCACCTGGTGACACCGGTACCGGCCGCCATTGCCTTGCCCCTGACCGAAGGATTGCGCCTGCCAACCACCTGCAAGGATTTTCGTATCCGCCAAATGGTGGCAGTCAACTTGATCGATTGCAAAAAAGCCATTCATATCGCGCTGGATCGTATATTATCACACCAGGTGGAAAGCTGTTGGAAAGATGCGGGCGCGCTTCGTCCTCCGGAGTGGGCAGCGTGCGGTGACGCCGAATACGCCGGCGGCACCATTCTGAAGTGTGCCTACCGCATACGACTCGATGGGCCGCCGGAGAACATTTGGCCGCACTTGGCCGGCATCGGGGGCGAAAGAGGATATTACTTCGGCAATGCGCTTTGGCGGCTGCGGGGGACGCTCGACCGCTGGATGGGTGGCGTGGGCCTGCGCCGTGGACGCCGCCACCCCATGGTATTACAGGTGGGCGATGCGCTTGATTTCTGGCGCGTGGTGTCCATGGTGCCCTTTCGACGCCTGTCATTGATGGCGGAGATGAAGATGCCCGGCGAGGCCCTGCTCGATCTGCAACTCTTGCCTCTGGAAAACCGGAGAACCGAACTGCGAATGATATCACGCTTTCTTCCCCGTGGCCTTGGCGGCCGAATCTATTGGTACGTGCTTTATCCTTTTCATGTATGGCTTTTTAGGGGAATGCTGCGAGCCATTGCCGCACAGACGGGCAGTCGGAACAATGTCATGCCCAGCCGGTTCGACCCCCATGACGGTCAAGCATGCGCCTTGCCGCCGATAGACACGGATTCATAAAAAACCGGATGACCACTCGCAATGCCATTCAGGGTTGCAAATCACCAAAAACGCATCACCTTAACAGCAACCCTATTTTCATCGCACTCCCAATGCAGAAAGGAAAAACCCATGGCACTTAACGCATACTTTGAAAATGCCAAAGGCATAGGCGTACTGGCCACTGCGGATGGTGAAGGACACGTCAATACGGCGATTTACAGCCGTCCTCATATAATGGATGACGGCACCCTGGCGTTTATCATGAACGATCGGCTGAGCCACTACAACCTGCAGTCCAATCCCAAGGCGTGCTTCCTGTTCAAAGAGGGGCAGGATGGGTATCGGGGCAAGCGGCTCTACCTGACCAAGATTCGCGAAGAGCGGGACAGTGATCTGCTCCAGCAGCTCAAACGACGCAGCTATCCACCCAAACGCGAAACTCATGAGCCAAAGTATCTTGTATTCTTTAAACTGGATAAGGAACTGCCTTGATCGGCACCGGTGAAAAATAGCGCGCGCAGGGTGGAAACCCTCACACGGTTTGCCCACGATAGGTATTGCTGCTATATTCAAGGCTTTCATGATGCGGGCATAGGCGTATGGAGGCATGATGACGGCAAAGATCAAACTGGGCATCAGCAGTTGCTTGCTGGGCCGGAAGGTACGCTATGATGGCGGCCACAAGTTGGATCGGTTTATCCGTGACACATTGGGTCAGTACGTTCATTTCGTGCCCGTGTGCCCCGAAGTGGAGAGCGGCCTGCCGATTCCCAGGGAGAGCATGCGCCTGGTGGGCGATCCGCAACATCCGCGCCTGCTGACCACCCGCACGGCGATCGACCATACCGAACGCATGAAACGCTGGGCGAAAAAGCGTCTGGATGCGCTCGCACAAGAGTCGCTGTGCGGCTTTATCTTTAAAAGCAAATCTCCCAGCAGCGGCATGCTGCGGGTCAACGTCTACAATGACAAAGGAATGCCTCAAAAAACCGGAAGCGGCATTTTTGCAAAAGCCTTCATGGAACGTTTTCCGGGAATCCCCGTACAGGAGGAGGGGCGACTGCATGATCCTAAACTGCGTGAAAATTTTATCGAACAACTATTTGCCATGCAGCGCTGGCGCGCCCTGCTCGCGCAAGACAAACAGATAGGGCCGCTGGTAGGGTTCCACACCCGAGAAAAACTATTGCTCATGTCCCATAGTCCCAAACACTATTCCCATTTGGGAAAATTGGTGGCCAATGGGAAGCGGCATTGCCCTCACGACCTTTACGATGCATATGGAAAAAGCTATGTGGCGGCATTGCGCCTGAAAACCACCACCGCCAAGAACAGCAATGTGCTGCAACATATTCTGGGGTACTTTAAAAAGCAGCTCAGCGCCGATGAAAAACAAGAGATGCTCGATATCATAGAGGCTTACCGCACCGGCAGCGTCCCTTTGATCGTGCCGATCACCCTTGCCAATCACTACGTGCGAAAGTATGGACAAGATTATCTGGCCCAACAAAGCTACCTCAACCCGCACCCCATTGCCCTGCAGCTACGCAACCATGTATAGTCATCGCGAAACAGGGTGGAAAGATCCATCCGATCCATTCAACCTTATCGAAGAGAGGGAGCCTGATGAATTCACAAGAGTTCCGAAAAAGCCTAGCCATCGACGGCCGAACGTATTTCTATTACGACATTCAAGCGCTTGAAACCCAGAATATCGCATCCATCAAACGCTTGCCCTATTCCATTCGGATATTGGTTGAAAACCTGCTGCGCAAATTGGACGGCCGCGTCGTGCGCGAAACGGACCTGCTCAATATTGCCAAATGGCAAAAACGCTATGATGCACCGGTGGAGATCCCCCACCATCCGGCCCGGGTGCTGATGCAGGATTTTACGGGTGTGCCGGCTGTGGTGGATTTGGCGGCCATGCGCGATGCGGTAAAGGATTTGGGAGCAGATGCGGCCACGATCAATCCCCTGGTGCCCGTTGAGCTGGTGGTGGACCACTCCGTGCAAGTAGATTTCTTCGGCGCCTCCGGCGCGCTGGAGAAAAATGTCGCCAAGGAGTACGAACGCAACGCCGAGCGGTATCAATTGCTGAAATGGGCCCAGAAGAGTTTCGATAATGTCAAGGTGGTACCTCCCAACTCGGGCATTTGCCACCAAGTGAACCTGGAGCACCTCGGACGCGTGGTCATCGCCGATGAAACCGCGGATGGCACCATCGCGTATCCCGATACGCTGGTGGGCACCGATTCTCATACCACCATGATCAACGGCATCGGTGTCATGGGCTGGGGCGTGGGCGGCATCGAGGCTGAAGCGGTGATGTTGGGCCAGCCTTACTACATGTCCATCCCCGAAGTAATCGGCGTCAAGCTGACCGGCGTGCTCAAAGCGGGTGTCACGGCCACCGATCTGGTGCTGAAAGTGACCGAGGTGCTTCGTGAAAAGGGTGTCGTGGAAAAATTCGTCGAGTTCTTCGGCCCGGGTTTGAAGCATTTATCGGTCACCGACCGCGCCACCATTGCCAATATGTCTCCGGAATACGGAGCCACCATGGGCTTTTTTCCGGTGGACGAGAAGACCTTGGCGTACTTGCGCATGACCAACCGGCAGACGCAGGCGCAGTTGACCGAGGCCGTCACCAAGGCCATGGGACTGTTTTACACCGATACCACCGCGCCGGAGTATACCGAGGTGGTGGAGATCCCACTGGATGAAGTAGTGCCCTCCCTGGCCGGTCCGGCACGTCCACAAGATCGGATCGCCCTGTCCGATATGAAAGGCGCTTTTGCCAAAATCATAGACTGCGCATATGACCGCGATGCTGAAATGTCAGCCATTTCCACCTTTCATGACGCATCCGGCGATGTTACCCGTCGCGCCTTGAAATGCAAGCCCCTGGCGCAAAAAGAGCTGGATATCGTTTTGAATCAGCAACCGGCCAGGATCGGGGACGGCCATGTGGTCATCGCGGCCATCACTTCGTGCACCAACACCTCCAATCCCCATGTGCTCATGGGGGCCGGTTTGCTGGCCAAAGCCGCCGTGGAGCGCGGGTTAAAGGTGCCCCCCATTGTCAAGACCTCCCTGGCGCCGGGATCCAGAGTCGTCACCGACTACCTCCGGGACGCCGGTCTGCAGCCCTACTTGGAGGCTTTAGGCTTTCATCTCACCGCTTTCGGCTGCACCACCTGCATCGGAAACAGCGGCCCGCTGAATCCGGCCATCGAGAAAACGATTATCGATCACAATCTCAATGTCGCGGCCGTGCTGTCGGGCAACCGCAACTTCGAGGCACGCATTCACCAGCATATCAAATCCAACTTTCTGGCATCGCCGATGCTGGTGGTGGCCTATGCCTTGGCCGGCCGCGTGGATGTCGACCTGACCATCGAGCCCATCGGTTGTGATCCCAACGGCGAACCGGTCTATCTTGAAGCGTTGTGGCCGTCCCATGCCGCCATTGATGAACTGGTGGCCGCGCATGTGCAACAGGCGCTCTACGCCCGGGAGTATGGACGCATTTTCGATGGCGATCAGTTCTGGAAAGCCCTGGATGTCCCTGAAAGTACTACCTTTTCATGGGACGACGCCTCCACCTATATTAAAAAGCCACCCTATTTCGACGGTTTTAAATTAAAGACCGCCGCTGCGGAGAAGATCGAAAACGCGCGCGCACTTCTTGTTTTGGGAGATTCCGTCACCACGGACCACATCTCTCCGGCCGGCGCCATTGCGGAAACCTATCCTGCCGGACGACATCTGATCGAAAACGGTGTTGAAAAGAAAGATTTCAACTCCTACGGCTCCCGGCGCGGCAACCACGAGGTGATGATGCGCGGCACTTTTGCCAATGTGCGCATCAAAAATAAAATGGTATCCCCCAAAGAGGGAGGCCTCACCCTCAAATTCCCCCAAGGCGATGAGATGTTCAACTACGATGCCGCCATGCAGTACCAACAAGAGGGGACGGCGCTGGTCGTGTTGGGCGGCAAGGAATACGGCACCGGATCATCGAGGGATTGGGCGGCCAAAGGGACCAACCTGCTGGGCGTCAAAGCGGTCCTGGCCGAATCCTTTGAACGTATACACCGCAACAACCTAGTCGGCATGGGCGTGCTGCCCCTGGTCTTCAAAGCGGGAGAAAATAGTGAAAGCCTGGGGCTGGACGGCAGTGAAACTTTCTTCATCGAGGAAACGGCGGATATGACGCCGCGCAAAACAGTAAGCGTGCGCGCCGTCAAAACCGACGGCACGCAGATCACCTTTGAAGCCATTGCACGCCTCGACACCGAAGTGGATGTCACCTATTTTGCGCATGGCGGCATATTGCCCTACGTGTTGCGCCGGCTGATGGCAAAATGATGTCACATCCCCAATGATGGAACATGGGGGGACGAGCCGGCCTCACTTTCTTCCCAGGCCGGCCATAAAAGGACTTTAATCCACACCGGTGGAGCCGAAAACTCCCATGTGCCTCGGCCGGTCTCCCTCCCCTCCCATCATAATGGGTTGCGTCATTACCTGGTGAAAAGTGCAGAAGAGAAGAATCTCTTTCCTGGATGCGGAATTTTTGGCTTTCAATATTGCGGGAGCCGTTCGCCGACCTTGCACGGGCTGACTCAACGACAAAGACGGCAGCGCCGTCCAGCGCAGCCCCACTATGACAGACGGCTCCGCATCGACCACAGCCTGCAGCAAAACCTCCTGTGCCCGCGAGTTGAGCTCGCACCATTAAGGACGCTATTGCGGTTGTTTTCTTCCTTCGGATACCTTTCTGATACGACCATGGTTTCAAAAAGCGGCCCGAACATCGGACCTTGTATCGTTGTCTCACTGCCATGAAGTCATCGAAGAAATGTGATCGACGGCCGGTGCTGTGGCGGGCCCTTATATCCCTGAGTGGTTACGGTGATGCGTGATGTCCAAATAGAGGTTGTACGAGGATACGGCCGCTGGAAATAGGTGGGCCAGAACACCGACGGAATCACTTTTGCCGAACACGAAATACAACAGGCACAAAATGCTGCCGCACAGGCTCAACATCCAGAACAAACGGGGGACAACCGGCCGGTTGGCCTTGCGAGAGGCCACCATTTGAACCAGCCACCGGGAACCGAACATGAGCACGCCGGTATAACCGACAATTTTCCAAAACGTTACCTGAATACCCAGAAGAAGAAAAAGCGTCTCGTTCAATGTTGTAGGCCCGATATCCTTAACCGTAAAAAATCATTCAGTAACAGAGGAAAGCCATCACTTAAACCGTCAAAAGGAACCGCCAAAGGCTATTCGGCATTTATTCGGGCAGACATGAAGGAACCAAAGTGGCGGCGCGATCATATTCATTTCCACCCTCACGCCCGGCAGACGGCTGATCTTCGGCCTTGCTCACACCAGTCGCTGCGATGGTGTATTCAAACCCGCGTTTGCGCAGCCACAGAACACCGAAACAGTCGATGATGCCCACCCACAAACGATCGAAGATTGCGTACTTACTCTGCCCGCGTGTCCGTGGCCGGTGATTCACCGGCATCTCCGTCACCTTGTATCCCCTCATGCTGACCAACGTGGGTAAAAACCGATGCAGTCCCTTGAACTGTGGTAAATGCTGCACGCAATCCCGATGGAACGCCCGGGTGGCGCAGCCCGAGTCCCTTACGGTCCGGCCGGTCATCAAGGCGCGGTAAGCATTGGCCACCTTGGAGGACAGTTTGCGCACGGCGTTGTCCTGGCGCCGCTGTCGGTATCCGTTGACCATGTCGGCCCGGCCATCGGAGATCACGGCGACAAGCTTGGGCAGGTCGGCGGGATCATTCTGGCCGTCGCCATCCATGGTGGCGATGATGGTCCCCCTTGCGGCACAAAATCCAGCGTATACCGCGGCGCTTTGACCATGGTTGCGGTCAAATGAAATAAACCGGTGACGGCTGTCCGCCAAGGCGAGCCGCTTGAGCAGGTCCAAAGTGCCGTCGCCGGAACCGTCATCGACCCAGATGATCTCCCACCGGCGCGGTAAATCGTAAAAGGCCTCGACAAGCTCATCGGCCAAAGGCAAGATGTTCCGGGCCTCGTCTTTAACGGGTATGATCACAGACACCCATATCGGTACGTCCATCACTGATAGCGTCCTTTCAATCCGGATTGCGATGCGATGCATCGACGGTAAAAGAATGCGCCGATGCAGATCTCACCAGAGCCGTACCCGAGCAGAACAGGTTCAGCGTCACACGGCGCCCCTTGGTGTAGTCGTATCCGCGCACAACGTCCACCAATCGATACGTACCGCCGATTTTCACCAAATGGTCCTTAAAGGCCGGGGCCTGCTGATCACGAACGATGACCAAAACATCGGGATTCTCCTTAAGCCGCTCGGCGGCCTGAACCGGAGAGGATATCCGGGTGTGGGTGCCGAGATGAAACACCAGGCTCGGCTCGTCAAAGCCCACGGCCCAGATTTCCAGATCAGCACAGGGCCTGTCCTGCTCAATGGCGGCCACAACCCTACCAATTTCGCGGCTGGGCCAAATGGCGCCCAGCGCCGGAAAGACGAACTGGAGGATACCCCCGATGACCACTGCACTGGCCAGCACCGCGGAGACCGTTACACCTTTAACGTATGCTTGTCGTACATAGCGCCAAAAAGCAGCCAGCAAAGCCGCACCGGCCGCCGGAATCAAAATGCCGGCCGGCAGCACGCGTGCTTCGAGCACGTAGGGCAGCAGGGCCGCACCGGCGCAGAACACCAGCAACACCAAGGAAAACATCACCAACCCAACGCGCGCTTGCCAACCTGTCAAGCGCCCCCCCCTGCCTTGCGCCGCTTGCGTTAACGCCCGGGCCGTGAACAAAGCCAGCACCGGGTAGGTGGGCAGCACATAGTGGGGCAGCTTGGTGGGCATCAGCTCGAAAAAGAGCCAGGTCGGCACCAGCCAAGCCAGCAAAAAACGCAGCGCCGGGTCTCTGCGATCTTTCCAGGCCAGCCATAATCCCGGCAGCAGATAAAAACAGCCGGGCCAGAAGGTAGCCATGACAAGGAGCAGGTAATACCCCGGCACGAATCCATGGGATTCATGCCCGGAAATCAGTTTGGGCAGCAGATCCTCGGTCACCGCTTGGCCGATGAAAGATCCGCCCACGCCCTGTCCCATGGCCAGAAACCAGGGCAACACGATGGCAATGGCCAGCGGCAAGCCCACGAGCACGTTTAAATGGCGAGCCCAGGTCAGCCTGCGGTCCCAAATCCAGAGCATCCCCATGGTCAGAATGCTGATCAGCGGAGTAACCGGCCCCTTGATCAATATGCCGATGCCTTGAGCGGCCCAGAACAACAGGCCCGGCCGCCACGTGATGGATCGCCCTGCCTGATGGCGCGTGTAAATCACCGCCAGCGCACCCTGGGACGCTACCACGGTGGCCAGCAGGACGGCATCGGTGGTGGCCATATGGGCCTCCACCACCATGAGCACCGAAGATGCCAGCAAAAGACTGCCCCAAAACGCCGTATACGGATCAAACAACCGCCTGCCCAAACCCAATGTCATGAACACCGCACACATGGCGCCCACGACCGAGGGCAGCCGGAAAGGCCATACCACTTTGTCCGCTAACGTCCCGGTGGCTGCAACAACCGCGGCCTGCAACCAGTAAATGCCCACTGGTTTTTTATTGCGCGGTTCATCCTGAAAGCGGATATGGACGAAATCGCGGTCCTCCAACATTTGACGGGAAGCCTGGGCATATCTCGATTCATCGCGGTCCACGGCCGGAATGGAGAACAATCCCGGCAAATAAAAGGCCAGACAGGCCGCCAATACTATCCCGTATGCGTATCGCTGCAGATTTTCCGTGTTCATCAGAATCGAACCGCTTTTCAAATGAAGTGTTATGTGTCGTCATGGCATTAGAATGGGCAAGGGGGGTCAAAGGAATTTTCTTTTTTGAGGCAGTGATTGTGCCAAAGCTACAAACGCATGTCAATGAAAATGACTTTGCTATGGCCATTCAAGTACTATTTGGCATTTTCGGCGGTCGTAAATGTAGTCTCTACAAATGAGATATTGCCTTCCTTTGAGATGGTGCCGATGCTGAGCTGATACTGCTCACCCGGCAGCAGATAGCCGTTGGGCACGGCGAAGGTGGATGCCGGCGCGGGCAGTTTGGCCGTAAGCTCAACCCCTAGCGCCGCATGTTGAATTTCTATGATATAGGCGGCCAAATGCTTGACCGGGGTCCAGGCAATTTGCACGTCGTGGGTGCCAACGGCCCTTGCGTCTGCTTTGGGCCGGATAAAAGCAACCGTGGCCGGCAAGGCATGATTCAATGCGGATGTGCTGTGATAGGGTTCACCGTCTGCCGTGATACCGTCAAAAGTGTACACGCCTTGGGGGTATGCCGCTTTCAGGCGCTGGACATCACGCGGCTCCGGAGATTCGAAACTGAACTGCCGGATCCCCATGGTGGTGGCATCGGGAGCCGAAAAATCGACGACCGTGCGGCCATCCGGAGCAACCACGGAGAGCTTGGATAGCCCCTTATCGCCGGCCTTGACCTCGAATACGACTTCGACGTCTTGATCCGTGGCATTTTGTTCCAGTCGCACGTTGGCATCGGCAAACGGCGCAGGCCGGCCGGATGCCTCGCCGGCGCTTGTCGCCACCGGGGGTTGAGCGAGCCCAAAAAGAATGGCGCCCGCGAACAGCAGGATTCGTCCCGCCGGTTTCTTGGCACACACTTGGAATGACCCATTCATCGTCATACGCCTTTCATTCAGGTTAATATATTTCCGCAATCTGAGCCATGGCACTACCAAACGATGGTTAGCGCCGAAAAAACATCATGGGTCAGATTGCCGGTACCGCCCCCATTCAATGGATAATCTTCATTGCGCGAATACTCGATGGAAAATTTGACACCCGGCATTACCCACTCGCCGCCACTGACGACAAACCGTTTTTGGGGAGCGAACCCAACCCTGCTGGGCTCGCCGTTGAACACGCGGGTGACCCCGGCCAGATCCCGGCTTTCCGAATAGCTGATGGCGAGATAGTTGCCTTGATCGCCAATCCGCTCAACCCAAGGGTTCCAATCGAACTGATATCCCAGGGTGATCTGCCAGGCGGACGGCGTTATGTTCACCGGCGTGCCCAGATCATCGCTGATGCCGACCGCGTCGGTGGCCCCGTTCCACTCGCCGATGAGCGAGACCGGCCCCAGTGCGGTTCTGACACTGGCGGCCATGCCGGGTACAAAACCGATACGGTCGAGAAAGTCACGATATTCGACTTCAAGAAAGCGGCTGTCGAAGACCGAACTGATGTAATCCACATTGATTGCGAAGGACCAGGGACAAAACAAGGTGCCCATCCGTTGTCCATAAGGACGGCCGCACGTTCCCTTGGTGCGATAGCCCAGTGTTACACTAAAATGGTCGCCGGGATTATATCCACCGCTATCCATGCCCTCAAAGGTCCTCCCATCATAAGTATACACGCCCACATGAAAAGGCGGCGGCGCCGTCTCCGGAATAACGGGCGTCAAGGACGGTGGTGGTCTTAAGGGCGGATCGTAGCCCAGGCCTTTCATGAGCCAGCCGATGAGGGGCTTGATCACCCGCGGCCTGACCGGTGGCGGCGTTACCGGCGGTGTGGGCGGTTTCGGTGCCGGGGTCGGAAACCCGAGATTTAATCCAATGGCTGTATTTCGCATCTCGAACACATCGATGGTCAGTGGGTTTTCAATGGTCGGTACATCGGCAATCGGATTGCCGGTTGAAACGCCAAAGGGCAGGATGATTCGTCCAAGGGTCAGCAAAAGCGGGAATCTGTGCAAATCGCCGATGGTGATATACGCCGTATCCATATTGATGCGATCAACACTGGCGTCAAAACCCTCGTTGGTTCGAAAGACGGCACCCGTACCCTCATCATACTCGATGACCAGGCTTGCCAGGGTCCAGTCGTTGGGTTGCACTTCAACCTCAAGCTCGAGGGTATTCAACTGCAGAAGGCCCGCGCTGTTGCCTGTTAAATCCTCAAACCGGCCGCCGATCACTTCGAGCTGGCCGCCCAATGCCACGGACGCATTGATGTTCGAGCCCACCGTGGACAGGGCATCCCGGGTGATGGCGCGGACCGCCTCTTCCTGGGCGGCTTTCTCGGCCTCCAGTTGTTTGACGCGTTGCTCCAATTGTCTGACGCCTTGCTGCAGTTCGATGATCCGATCATCGGGTTCACCGTCATGGGACGATTCGGTTTCCGACACGCGGGTATCGGCGTAAACCGGCAAAGTGCACGGCACCAGACTGAGCAGTAAAATGGCAGCCAATTGAGCTGTCTGACGAATCATCAACGTTATTCCTTGATCACCGAGCAAAGGATTAGTGTACATCAGTTTCGAAATGCTTCGACCGGTTCCAAGCGGGCGGCATGCAAGGCCGGATAGGTGCCGGAAAGCAATCCAATGCCGCCGCCGATCAGGGGCGCCAGCAAGGGGGCGGCCGGGTCCAGCACCGGCGTCCACACCTGGTAGGCCGAGACCGCCACGACAACCAGAACACCGGCGCTGGCGCCGATGATGCCGCCGATCACCCCCATGGAGGCGCTTTCAAATAAAAACTGCGCTGCGATATGGCCACGGGTGGCGCCAATGGCTCGACGCAGACCGATTTCCCCGGTACGCTCCATGACGCCCACCAGCGTAATGTTGGCGATCCCGATGGCGCCGACGATCAAGGAC
>JABDRH010000460.1 GCA_013041835.1 Desulfatitalea sp.
CCCTGATGCTGCCCTCACGATTTTCCTTCCAGACCGCCTTTACGTGCATATTGCTCTTCACGTAAAAGACGTCCGTGGTCCAAAACAAAAGGTGAACCATGGGCGTATCGGCGCCATCCAGTTTAAAAAGGCCCACCACGTAAGGCGCGCCATGCGGTTGTCCCGGAAAGTCCTTGAAGACTTCCGTATGGGAAATCATGACCCCCTCGTCCTTGACTTCGACCCAATCCGTCGGCGCGATAAAGCAGTCAGGACAAAAGTCCACGGGCGGACAAAATACTTTACCGCATTCGGGGCAGCGAATTCCCATGATCTTTTTGTTGTCCCGAAGCTCGGTCAGAAACTTGCCGATGATCGGGCCGGTATAACATCCGTATTCAAGCTCGAACGTCTTGTGAATAACGATATTGGAATCTGTTCCAGCCATATGCTTTTTCTCCTCGCTTTCTAGCTGTTGGTGATGATGGTCACCACATGAAAATGGTTGTAACCACCAAACCCCGTCGCCAGTACGGTATTGGTGCCCGGAATCTGATGATCACCGGCCTGCTCCGTGACCTGCAGCGCGCCCTCGATAATCCGCAACATGGACGTGGGACCGATGGGATTGTTGGACAGCACGCCGCCGGACGGGTTGACCGGGTGCGGTCCGTCCATTTCCGTTGCGCCTTCGACGATCCGGCCCAGCCCCTTGCCCGGTTCGAAAATGCCCAGCGATTCCATCATGATCGGTTCCATCATGGGGAAAGGGCTGTACAATTCGAAGACATCGATCTCTTTGCGGGGATCGGTAATCCCGGCGATTTTGTAAGCTTTCCGCGAAGCTTCCACGAGACCGGGCAACGGTGCATGATACTCTTTATCCGCGGAAGGCAGGCGCATGGCCGAGGAAGCCGCCGCCCAGCCCTTGAGCCAGGCAGGCTTGGCGGTGATTTTGGGAACCAGCTCCTCCGCGGCCAGAACCACTGCCGCGGAACTGTCGCCGGCCGGCGGACAGTCCAGGTAGGTCAACGGATAGGAGATCATCTGCGATTCCCGGATTTCCTGCAGGGTCAGCTCCCTGCGCACCTGGGCATTGGGATTCTTCAAGGCGTTCTTGTGGTCCTTGACGCTGACGTATGACATCTGCTCCGGTGTATACCCATAGGTATCCAGGTAGGCGTTTCCATGGGTGGCGAACAATCCCATGGAGCCGGAGAAGAACGGGTGATCCCAGAACACGTTGATCGCATGTCTTCCCGCCCGCTGGACCATCTGGCCTGCCGCGGAAAGTTGCTCGGCGGCGACGACGAGAACTTTTTCGGACATCCCCGAAGCGACGAGATAGGCGCCGGCCTGGGTACCGCAGCCGCTGCAGGTGCCGGTGCCGCCCACCCTGAAAAAGGGCTTTCCGACGGCGCCGCACGCATCCGCCAACCAACATTCGACGAAGTTGTTGCCGTGCCACATCAGCGGCGAACTTGTAAAAATCACCGCATCGATATCCTTGATGGAAAGATTTGAATCCTCCAGGGCCATATCGATGGCTTCACGGGTCATGGCCGGGAAATTGACGTCGGCCCTTGATGACTTGCAGGCAGTCTGGCCGGTTCCGACAATGGCTACTCTTCTATTCATATTTACCTCTCCTGACTTTTCCGATATTAGTTCTTTCCCAATACCATCACGCAGTTATTTTGCAGGCAAAGCCCCAGTGTGCCGTGGGCGAGGGCGACCTCGCAGCCGGGAAGCTGTCTTTGCCCCGCCTTTCCGGCCAACTGCAGGTATGCCTCGGTGAGCCGGGCCAAACCTCTTGCCATGAACGGAGTTCCCGACAGGATGCCGCCGGATGGATTGACCGGGATGTCGCCGGAAACCTGGGTCTTGCCCTCGTCCATGAAGGCGCCGGCGCGGCCGGCGTCACAAAAGCCAAGGGCCTCGTAGAGCATCAACTCATGGAAGGCGCTGACGTCGCTGATTTCGGCGACATCGATCTGTTTGACAGGGTCGGTGATACCAGCCTGCCGGTATGCCTTGCCGGCCGCGGCGCGGCAGCTCTCGATCTGGGTCAGGTCTCTCGCGCCGAGAATATGGCTGGCGCTATTGTAGCCAATGCCATTGATCCAAACCGGATTGTCGCAAACCGCCTTGGCTTTTTCCTCGCTGGCCAGCACGAGGACGCAGGTACCGTCACAGGGTTCAGGCGGTGTATTCATCTGCGTCAGGGGGATGGCCATGGGTTTGCCATAGAGGATGTCGTCGACACAGAACTCACCCTTGGACAAGGCCAGTGGATTGTTCAAGGCGTTCTTCTTGTTCTTGACGGCGACCATGGCGGCCTGCTCTTCGGAGATGCCGTACTTTTCCGCATACAAGCGGGCCTGTAGCGCCAGAGCCGTAATCTCGTTGAGAAAAGAACGAGTGTAAAAAGGATCGGTGGCCAATGCCATGGGATAGTAGGGGGAGACGCTCGAACTGTTGGAGGAGGCCATGACGATGGCAATATCCTTTAGACCCGAACCGACCTTGGCCGCGGCCAAAACCGCGCCGAAAATACCGTCGGACTCCACCCGGGTTTCGTCCTGGACGATGGCGCCGCCACATGCCTCGGCGGTCCACATGTTGTTGATGGCGACACCGTCGAAATAATCGTTGTTACATTGGACGATGGCGTTGACGTCGGAGATGCAGATGTTGGCGTCCTTGAGCGCCTCCGACACGGTGCGAAAAATCACATGGTATAGATTCAAATCTTTTTGTGCCGATACATACTGGGTTTGGGCACTACCGATAATGGCGACTTTCACGATAAAGACCTCCTTGTGGTAACCTGAAGCGACGCGGACCGGAGAAACGAATCCCCTTCGGTCCTTCCCCCGCTCCAGCGGCGAAAGAACTAGTTCTTGGCGATCTTTTCAGGCAACAGATCCTTTTTGATCTTTCCGGTGGGCGTCAAGGGAAATTCGGAGAGCACCTGCGTTATGTCAGGCATCTCATATTTGCTGGCGCCCTGTTGCTCCATGTACGTTTTCACATCTTCGTGGGTGACGGTCTGGCCGGGTTTGGCAATGACGCAGGCACACACCTTTTCCCCCAGGTCCGGGTCCGGCAGGCCGATCACCGCAACGGTTTCGATTTTCGGGTGGAAGCACAGGATGTTTTCGATGGTCAGGGGGAATATCTTGGAACCTCCCTTGTTGATCATCTCCTTTTTCCGGCCGCTGAGTCGCAGACGCCCATCCTCGTCCACGAACCCCGTGTCGCCGGTATAAAACCACCCGTCCTCACCGCGCGTCGCATCGGTCTTTTCCGGGTTTTTGTAGTAGCCCAGAAACATGTTCGGCCCCCGGTATCCCAGCTCACCCTTTTCGCCTGCCGGCAGGGGTTCGCGGTTGGCATCGAAAATGGCCAGCTCGGTGCCGTTTTTCAGCGGCGACCCCACGGTCTGCAGCATGACCTGCATGGGATCATCGGCCATGACGATGGTGTGAATAAGATCTTCGCCCATGCCGAAACCATTGATCATCCCGCAGT
>JABDRH010000469.1 GCA_013041835.1 Desulfatitalea sp.
CCTCATACCCTGGCTGACATTAAAAAGCATTCCGGGTATTGGCAATCTGCTCTTTTCAAGGCTCACCGACTGTTTCGGCACGCCCGAACAGGTGTTGCGCGCGCCGGAAGGGCGGTTGATCATGGTCGAGGGCATCACGGCCCGGCTGGCCCGGCAAATCAAAGCGTCTCGTGCGTCCGCATGGGCAACCACCGAGATCGAGCGGGCCCATCGGCAAGGATTTGAGATTCTCACACTGGAGAGCCCGGTTTATCCGGATCTGCTCAAACATATCCCCGACCCCCCGCCTGTGCTCTATACCTATGGCTCCCTCACACCGCTGGCGTGCCCCATCGCCGTGGTCGGCTCAAGACGCGCCACCGGATATGGACGCAACACCACCCAGCGGCTGTGCGCCCAATTGGCCGAACGGGGGGCCGTGGTGGTCAGTGGCATGGCCCGGGGCATTGATACCGCGGCGCACATGGGGGCTCTCAATGGGGGCGGGCGTACCGTGGCGGTGCTCGGCTCGGGCCTTGATCAGGTCTACCCCGCTGAAAATCTCAAGCTTTTTCACCAGATCGCCGACAATGGATGTGTGATCACTGAATTTGCCTTGGATGCCAGGCCGGAAGCACACCATTTCCCCATGCGGAATCGGATTATCAGTGGCATGTCCCTGGGCACCGTGGTGGTGGAGGCGGCGCGCAAAAGCGGATCATTGATCACGGCCCGCCTGGCGGCTGAGCAAAATCGCGAAGTATTCGCCGTGCCGGGCAGCGTGGATGCGGCCAATGCCAAAGGGACGCACGATCTGATCAAGCAGGGCGCCAAACTGGTGGAATGCGCCGATGACGTGCTTGAGGAGATTACGCCCCAACTGTCAAGTGCCGGCAAACCGTTTGAAACGGCAAAATGTCTGCCTCCGCTTTCCGAGGCGGAGCAAGCGGTATTTGCGGCCATCGAGGTCTATCCAGCGCATATCGATCAACTGGTACGTGATTTGAACATGCCCATCGGCGAGCTGACCGGCCTGCTTTCGCGTTTGGAGCTATACGGGGTCATTCAACAGGCGCCGGGCAAGCAATTTGTTCGGCATCCGGATTTCGCTGATGCCCGAATGCCCTCATCCGGGTGAACCGCTTCGGCGGATGGCATGCTAAAATATTTGCCGACCCCGTTTAAGTGGGTGGTCGAAAAACTGAAACCGAAATAATATCGGTGTGTTGGTAATTTAAACGGACGCCATTGGACCATGAATCGGAAGCTGCGGGCCTCAATCATATATTTACAATGCCCGCGTTGTGACCTAGTGTCCATCGGCAGATGGCATTGGAAACTTGTCCATCCCATGATCTTTAACTATTTCGCTGCAGAGGTAGCCTGTGTCTGGTAAACCACTCGTTGTTGTAGAATCGCCCACCAAGATCAGAACGATTAAAAAATATCTGGGCAACGAATACGATGTCGTGGCCACCGTGGGACATATTAAGGATTTGCCCCCCAAAGAGATCGGCATCGCCATCGAAGACAATTTTAAGCCGCTGTATCGCACCATCCCGGGCAAACAGAAGGTCGTCTCCTCGCTGAAGTCGGCGGCAGGCGACGCCAAGGATATCTACCTGGCCCCTGATCCGGATCGCGAAGGCGAAGCCATTGCCTGGCACGCCGCCGAAGTGTTGAAAAAAGAGGGACGCCGCTTTCATCGGGTCCTGTTTCACGAATTGACCAAAAATGCCATTATCAATGCCTTGGCTCGGCCGGAGCCCCTGAATCGGGACAAATACGAAGCGCAACAGGCGCGCCGTATCCTGGACCGACTGGTGGGATACCAAGTGTCCCCACTGTTGTGGAAAAAGGTTAAGGGCAGCTTGAGTGCCGGACGGGTGCAATCGGTAGCGGTACGCATCATATGCGAGCGGGAGCGGGCCATTCACCGCTTCATACCCGAGGAGTACTGGTCCATCAAAACCCGATTGGCCGGAGGCACACCGCCGGACTTTGAGGCCCGGCTGGTGAAAAAGGCCGGAGAAAAGATCAAGGTCCCGGACGAAACCACCGCCACCGGCATCGTTCGGGAACTGGAAGCATCGGACTTTGTCGTGGCGAAGGTGGCCAAAAAAACGGTGCGCCGCAATCCCCAGCCACCCTTTACCACCAGCAAGCTGCAGCAGGAAGCCATTCGCAAACTGCGTTTTTCCGCCAAAAAGACGATGATGATCGCTCAGCAGCTCTACGAAGGCATCGAGTTGGGGCCCGGCGAGCCCGTGGGATTGATCACCTACATGCGTACCGACTCCATGCGTATTGCCGACGAAGCGGCCCAGGAAGCCATGGCGTGGATCCGAGGAAAGCATGGCCCCGATTATGCCGTGGACAAACCGCGTCATTTTCGAAACAACAAGAAGGTACAGGACGCCCACGAAGCCATTCGTCCCACCTCGGTGGGCTACGCGCCCGAACAGTTGGCCTCATACCTGAGCAAGGATCAACTGGCGTTGTACCAGTTGATCTGGCGTCGGTTCGTGGCCAGCCAGATGATGCCGGCCCTTATCGACCAGAAGACCATTTCGATTTCGGCCGGCGACTATTCCCTGACCGTGACCGGCTCCACGGTGAAATTCCCCGGCTTCATGGTCGTCTATCAAACCGTGGACGAAGAGGCCGAAAGCAGCAAAAAACAGCAATCCCTGCCGCCTCTGGCCGAGGGTGAGCGTTTGCAGCTCAAGCAGATTATACCGGCCCAGCACTTCACCCAGCCGCCGCCGCGCTTTTCCGAGGCCTCCCTGGTCAAGGAGCTCGAGGAAAACGGCATCGGCCGGCCGAGCACGTATGCCACTATCCTGTCCACCATTCGCGACAAAGGCTATGTGGACCTGGTCAAGGGCTATTTTCATCCAAGCGAACTGGGTTTTATCGTCAATGACCTGTTGGTGGCCAATTTCCCCGAAGTGTTTGATGTCGAGTTTACGGCAAGAATGGAAGACAACCTGGACCGTGTGGAAACCGCCGAACTCAACGCCGTGAGCGTGTTGAGCAACTTTTACGGCCCCTTTCGCGAAAAATTGACCGCCGCCGAAGAGCAGATGCTCAGCGTCAAGGGGGTGGGTATTGCCACGGATTTGGCCTGCCCCCAGTGCAATCGGAACAAACTGCACATCAAGGTGGGGCGTAACGGCCACTTTCTGGCTTGCAGCGGCTATCCCGAGTGCACATACTCCAGGGACTACGTTCGCGACGAACGCGGCCGCATTCAGCCGGTGGAGCCGAATCACGACGCCGCCACCGACAAAGTATGTCCCAAATGCAACCGGCCGATGGTGATCAAGCGGGGCAAGTACGGCGAATTCATAGCTTGCAGCGGTTATCCCGAGTGCAGCCACACCGAATCCATCAATGGCGGCGGCGGCGGTCAGGCCATCGGCGTCACATGCCCCGAAGGCGGTTGCGGCGGCGACATCGTGGAGAAAAAATCCAAGCGCGGCAAGGTATTTTACGGCTGCAAGCGCTATCCTGAATGCAAGTTCGCCTCCTGGGACAAGCCGGTGGACAAGGCCTGCCCGGTATGCGGTCGCCCATACCTGGTGGAAAAGAACACCAAAAGGGACGGCACCTTTTTAAACTGCGTCAATCGTGAGTGCGGGTATAAGGAACATCTGTAAAAAATAGGACAGGGGCTCTTTTATTCGTTAAACCCCATGTGAGGATTAGCGGTTGAATCCTTTCGGTGTTCACTTTTTTAATACCTGTGTGCATATCTCGTCCGGAAAGTGACGTTCCATGGACGGCACAATGGGCTTTGCGATAAATAAATGATATAAATACAGATGTTTTTGTAGAATGGCGGTGTCTTTGATTTCTATCCCGAGCGTGATGTGAATGGCAGGAAATTTGCAATGGAAAACGGCAGCATGGCGTTCATCAAATTGCTCCGCTGCATTGCTGGAGGCCAACATTTCCTTTACGAAAGTGAAGCCACATGACGCGAAAACGCCCCCTTGCAAGTCTGAACCTGATCCAAATCATTTTCCTGAGTTTGCTGCTCCTGGCCTGCGGCGGCAGCACGGCCATCGAAGATTCGATCAACGATGCGGTGGACGATGTAATCGATACACTGCCCGAATGTGTGTTTGACGATGACTGCGACGACGGTTCCATCTGTTCGTCCTCGGGCCAGTGTCTCGCGGCCATAGAAGAAACGGATGGCGCCGGCGATGAGCCCAAGGCATCGGGTTGTCAAGCCGAAGCGCCGACGGGTGCCGTCCTTTACGTGGCCGTGGAAGGCAGCGATGGCGCCGAAGCCGACGGATCGGCCGCTTTGCCCTTTGCCAGCATCACCCATGCACTGGATCAGGC
>JABDRH010000488.1 GCA_013041835.1 Desulfatitalea sp.
GCCTGAGACCAACGATGAGTTGAAGCGGGTCAAACAGGAGATTCGCGCCAAGTCGGTGGCCCGGATCGAAAAGCAGTTCGTGCTCCAAGCCTTGAACCAATACGGTTGGAATGTCACCCGGACCGCTCGGCAAGTGGGGCTCAAACGGTCTAATTTCCAGGCCATGATGCGCAAGCACGGGGTCAAGCGGCCGGGTGCGGGATGACCGCCTCGATTCCCCCCTGTCCCTTGGACCACACCGCTTAAAAGTGTTCCGGGCTTGATCTGCATCGGGTTGGGACCTGGGTGAGTTTTTAGTGAGTAGTTCTCCATATTCTAAATATACACTGCCTATATTCCTCAGGCACCTGTTCCATTTCCTTGCCACACGCTGTCTTGTCTTTTTTCTTCCGTATAATTAAATAGTTATTTCATTGCACCGCAAATATTGGACCCCGGTAAGGTGTATGCGCATGTTAGGCATCTTCAATGCCGAAACACAGCCAAAGATGAATTAAAACTCAATAATATCGAATATATATTGTTTTTCACCCATGCTGGCATGCGCGATGCTTTAGGATTTGACAAGATTTCCGTGAAACGGATTTAAATGCCATCCAGCGCCGCAAGGCGGCCGCAGCCAAACCATAAAGGAGGTCGAGATGACAAAGCCGATGAATATCATGGTGGTTGATGACGAGGCCAGCATCTGCCGTAATGTGGAAAAGATACTCGCCAAGGAGAACCATCGCGTCACCCGAGCCACCAGCGGCAGCGAGGCCTTGGAGAAAATGGGTCGGGAGCGGTTCGATCTTGTGATTTCCGATATCGTCATGCCGGGGATGAACGGCCTGGCGTTTCTCAAATCCTTCAAGGCCAAGTGGCCGGACACCAAAGCCGTCATGATGACTGCCTACGCCGCCACGGACACGGCCGTCAAGGCCATTCGCCTGGGCGCCCTGGATTACCTGCCCAAGCCGTTCACTCCCGATGAACTGCGCCAGCTCATCCATCAAGTGGTGGATGGCAAACTGGTCGAAGCCCAGGTGAGCCCCGCGGAACGTGAATCGATCCATATCATCGACCTGGACATTCCCTTCGACGCTGATGAAGTGGCCCGTAGCACCGGCGAGACCTACGCCAAGTCCCTGGGACCGTCGGATATGCCGGTGGTGGAGGTCAAGCTGCCTGAATCTCTTGAAGGATTCTGCGAACTGGGCAACATGGTGTGCGATATCTTCAAAAAACTAGGCGCCACGTGCAAGGCCGGCACTAAAAAGGGTGAATGCCCCCAGATAAAAAGCAAGATGAAAAACAAGAATCGACCCGGCAAAGCCAAACCCGATCAAGATATCAAGACCCTGATCGGTATCGATCAGCCTTTCAACTACGAGGACGTACGCGCTGTTACGGGCCCGGAGTATCTGCAGTACCTCCAGCACGACGGCGTGGCTCAACCTACTTACGAGGAGCTTAAAGCCAACGTGGCCCTTATGGATCAGCAATCGTCCAACGCCTCCCGGGACCCAGTCGTCCAAGAGGCGTCCGTGGTGGAAATCACCGCCGACGCGTCACTCGACGGATTCTGCGACGTGGGCGCCATGGTGTGCGACATCTTCAAAAAGCTGGGCGCGACGTGCAAGGCCGGCGTAAAATCTGGTGCCTGCCCGCAATTAAAATCCAAGAAAAAGAAAAAGAAAAAGGCCGCCGTCGAGGCAACGTTCGACCCGGCCCGCATGATCAGCATCGATTTGCCCTTTGACACCGCCGAATTGGTTGCCGCCGCCGGCTCGGATTACGTGGCCAATTTGCACAGCCATGGCGTGGTGCAGGTTCCCTATGAACAGCTCAAAGCCAACGTGGCGTGCATGGCGGCGCTGCCGGCGACCGATCGGCCGGAGGCGGCCACGGCCGCTGAAAGTCGGGTCCTGATTATTGACGACGAAGTGGCCGTGAACAACAATATCCGCAAAATCCTGAACAAGGGGGACTATACCTCGGAGCAGGCCACCACCAAGGCCGAGGCCCTGGAAAAAATCGCCGCGGGCGTCTTCGACATGGTGCTGCTCGACCTGCGGATTCCCGGCGTCAAAGGTTTAGAGTTGTTGGCGGCCATCCGCAAGCAGCAGCCTGCCGCCAGGGTGATCATCATCACCGGATATGCCGGCATCGATACGGCCAAGGAAGCGGCGCGCATGGGTGCCATGGAATATCTGCCCAAACCGTTTTCACCGGCTGAGATTCGAGACGCAGCGCAACGGGTATTGAAACTGGCGGCGTAGCGCAATAATGATGGCGCCCCATCGACGCGCCAAGCTGAGAATGGGGTGACGCGACAGATCCTTC
>JABDRH010000125.1 GCA_013041835.1 Desulfatitalea sp.
TTTTTGCTGGAAGAAGCTTGTGAACAGGGCCACATGTTCGTACCCCGCCGGACGTTGGAAGAGCAGTGCGGCACAGCCTTTGACGTTGATTTTCACACCCTGCGTGACGGCCTGGATGCCCTGGCGGCCGAAGGCCGCATCCGTATCAGTCCGGATACCCCCGAAGAGGCCATCTACCTGACCGAACTGTACACCGCCGAAGCCACCATTGCCCGGCGCATCCGCGCCATGCTCGAAATCCCCACACCGCCCGCCCCCCTCGATGCCGGGCAGATCATGGCGGCGGTGGCGCAATGTATGGCGATTCAGCTTTCAGATGAACAACTGGCGGTCCTGCAAAGCGTCTTCACGCAGCGGGTGGTCATCATCACCGGTGGACCGGGCACGGGCAAAACCACTCTGGTCAGGGCCATTGCCGCCGTGTTTGCGGCCGCGGGCAAGATTTGTCATCTAGCCGCCCCCACGGGCCGCGCCGCCCGACGCATGGCCGAACTGACCGGACGCCCGGCCGTCACCCTGCACAAATTGCTGGGCTTCAACTTGAACGAAGGCCGCTTTGAACGCGACCAGGATGACCCGCTGGACACAGAGGCACTCATTGTGGACGAAGCTTCAATGGTGGATGGGCCGCTCATGGGACACCTGACCCAAGCCCTGCCGTTGAAGGCCCACCTGATCTTGGTGGGTGATGTATTCCAGCTTCCCTCGGTGGGACCGGGCGCCGTACTCGCCGATCTGATTGCCAGCGGGGCCGCGCACACCTTCGCGCTAAAGGAAGTATTCCGCCAAGCAGCCGGAAGTCCGATCATTGCCAATGCCCACCGGGTAAGGCAAGGCAGCCGTCCCGACATGCCCCCCCTTGCTCACGACCACCTGCTGGGAGAATTTGCCTTTATTCCCCAACCCACCCCGGACGCAACGGCCCGCGCCATCATCGATCTATGCGTGCGCCGCATCCCCGAACAAACAGGCCTGGACCCGGTGCGTGATGTCCAGGTGCTCACCCCCATGCACAAGGGGGTCGTGGGCACCTTGAACCTGAACCAGCGGCTCCAGGCGGCATTGAATCCCCATGCCGCCAATGGAAAGCCCTGGGCCGGTCGTTTCTATCCCACGGACAAAGTCATGCACTTGCGCAACAACTACCAAAAGGCTGTCTTCAATGGTGAAATCGGCACCATCAGCGCCATTCACCCGAATGAACGCCGATTGGTGGTGACTTTCGACAGCCGCCAGGTGCACTATGACGACATCGAAGGGGATGAGCTGGCTCTGGCCTACGCCATTTCGGTACACAAATCCCAGGGCTCCGAATACCCGGCAATCATCGTGCCCATGGTAACCCATCACTACGTGATGCTCCAGCGCAACCTGCTCTACACCGCCCTGACAAGGGCCCGTCAGATGGTCATCCTGGTGGGGTCCGAAAAGGCGGTGCGGATCGCCGTGGCGGCAAATCAGCCACAACAGCGCATGTCAATGCTATCCTGGCGGCTGGGGGGAGGTGAGGGGTGAGGGCTCAGGAAAAAAAATAATTGCCCCATCTTGCTTGTCTTTGAGCCCGCGCCGACACGGGGGAAAGAAAAGACGGCTCAATTATCCGACTCGGACGGCGACGGCGTCTCGCTTTTATCGACAGCGCCGGGGAATTTGAAGAAGCCCACCCCTTCCCGGCGCAGGGTCTCCTCCTCGACGTCGGTGCTAGTGCCGCGGATGTTGCGCGGCTCTGCCACGCCGTAATGAATTTTAAGGGCCTCTTTCGCAAAATCAGAACCCACATTATCGAAATTGTTTTCCATGTAATGCATAACCGCCTGGGCCATTATTTGCGCTTCATCCGGGGTGCGGGGCATAAGCGCGTGGGCGGAGGCACTTTTGGCGCTTTTGATGGCAAAGGCCGAAGGCAACCGGGCCACATCGGTATCATCGCATACCGGGCAAGCGATCATTCCACCGGTACACTGCTGTTCGTAAGTGGCGGCATCTTCAAACCACCCTTCGAACCGATGGCCTTTTCCGCACTGCAAATCGTAGGCAATCATTCTTCGGTCACCTTCCCTGTCACTCAAATCCAAAACAGCCTCAAAATACCACATGGTGCTGCTATGTTAAAGAAATTATTGACAGACAGCCCCATTTATCAAAGAATACACACCATTCCGACGGAGACGGCTCCCAAGCAGCCGTTGTATTAGGAACACGCATCGGCCTTGCGGGTTTAAAGCGCATCAGAAACGTCCGTTTTCAAATCTGTTTACTTTTCCATTCAAGGGAGCATGCAAATGAAATCGCTGATCAGCATCCTTGCCTTATTTGCAGCGTGCCTGTCCATGAGCACTGTTCAAGCCGCTGCAGAATCCAAGTATGTGTCCGAGGCTTTTGAGATTACCATGCGCACCGGCCCGGGAACGGACCGCAAGATTATTGCCTTGGTGCCCTCCGGCAATGCGGTGGAGATCGTCGAAACCGGCGAGGAGTGGTCCCAGGTGCGCCTGACCAACGGTAAGGAGGGCTGGGTGCTCACCCGCTATTTGACCGACGCAACACCCGCGGCGATCAAACTGGAACGGCTTACGGTCAGGCATGCCGAGGTGGCAGAAAAAAACAAGGCGCTGCAGGAAAAAGTGGCCGCGTTAAGTTCCCAAGGCCGGAGCACGAGCAGTGAACTGGAACAGACCCGCGACGCACTTGACAAGGTGCGGACCCAATACGAAGCGCTGAAAAAGGAATCGGCCGATTTTCTCAAGTTTAAAGCCACCTATGAGAAAAATATCAAAGAACTGAAGCAGGCCCGGCAAGACGCCGCCGATTTCCAGAGCGAGCGTAACCGACTGGCCAGCAGCCAGTTGGTCGAAGGCTTGCTAATCGGTGGCGGCGTGGCTATTCTCTTTTTTCTATTAGGTTATATCATGAAAAAGCCCAAACGCCGGTCGGGCTTGATGTAAAGACCGGATTTTAGCACCCGAAAAGAGCAGCTCATGACCGACATAAAAACAGATATCCTCATTATCGGCACCGGCGTGGCGGGGCTGATGTTTGCGCTCAAAACAGCCGAGCACGGCTCGGTGGCCCTGGTCACTAAAAAAGAGGCCATGGACAGCAACACCAATTTGGCCCAGGGAGGCATTGCCACGGTTTTCGGCGCCACGGACAGTTTCGATCTGCACATCAGCGACACGCTGGCTTCGGGCGACGGATTGTGCAACAAGGATGTGGTAAAGATGGTGGTCAAGGCAGGACCGGCCTGCATCAATGAGTTGACCCGGCTGGGGGTGTGCTTCAACACACAACAGGCACCCGGCAGCCAGGGAGACAGCACACCCGGCTTTGATCTGGGCCGGGAGGGGGGCCACTGCCAAAACCGCATCGTGCACGCTCATGACATGACCGGCCGGGAAGTGGAACGGGTGCTGGTGGAACTGGCGCGCCGTCACCCCAATATCCAGTTGTTTGAAAACCATGTGGCCATCGACCTGATCACCCAGTCCACCCGCATGCGGCGAGGATTGGTGACCACCACCCACGAAGATTTCTGCTGCGGGGCCTACGTCCTGGACCGGGCACACCACCAAGTGAAAACCTTTGCCGCCCATATCACCATGCTGGCCACCGGGGGCGCCGGCAAAGTATACCTTTACACCAGCAACCCGGACATCGCCACCGGCGACGGCATGGCCATGGCCTATCGCGCCGGCGCCACGATCGCCAACATGGAATTTGTCCAGTTTCACCCCACCTGCCTGTTTCATCCTGAAGCCAAGAATTTTCTTATCTCAGAGGCCGTGCGCGGCGAAGGCGGCATCCTCATCGATGCCGGCGGACACCGGTTCATGGGCGATTATGACCCTCAAAAAGATATGGCCTGCCGGGACGTCGTCGCCCGGGCCATCGACACCGAGCTTAAAAAAAGCGGGAACGACTCCGTTTTCCTGGACATCACGCACCGGCCGGCCGACGAAATCCGCGGGCGCTTCCCCAATATTTACGAAAAATGCCTGAGCCTGGGCATCGATATGACCCGCACCCCGATTCCGGTGGTCCCGGCGGCCCACTACATGTGCGGCGGCGTTGTGACCGATGTGCAAGGCCGCACCGATATCCGCCATCTGTACGCCGTGGGCGAAACCGCCTGCACCGGGTTGCACGGCGCCAACCGCCTGGCCAGCAACTCGCTGCTCGAAGCCCTGGTTTATGCCGATACCGCGGCTAAGGATGTCGTTGAGCTACTGCAATCCAACAGGTTCAACCCCCTTCCCCAACCGCCGGCATGGGATGATGTGGGCACCAGCGACAGCGACGAAATGATCGTGGTCAGCCACAACTGGGATGAAATCAGGCGCTTGATGTGGAACTACGTGGGCATTGTCCGCTCGAACAAACGCCTGGAGCGCGCCCAGCGCCGCATCGATATCATTCAAAATGAAATTCAAGACTATTACTGGCACTTCAAGGTGATCCCCGACCTTGTCGAACTGCGCAACATTGCCACGGTGGCCGAAATGATCATCAAATGCGCGCGCCACCGCAAGGAAAGTCGCGGTTTGCACTATAACCTGCAGTACCCCAAACGCGATGACCGGCGCTGGTGCAAAGACACAATCATCCGCAGACAGGTCGTGGGATGACCCCCAATGTTGCATCAAAAAAGATGGCCGAAAGAGAATAGACATTTGCCGGTGTTGAAATTACAGAAATAAGACACTACTTTATCGACACGCTTTTCATAGGAATAAATACGAACGTATACCTGCTTGAAGCGTGGGGGACGCGTCTTCGATCACAGTGAAACAGAAAGGTGGGCGACATGGTAAAGAAAGCGAATTGCTGTACCAAGATAGGCGTGTGGTTCATAGGGATAGTGCTCTTTTACGGATGCGGCGGAACACCGCTGAAGGTAACGCCGGTGGACAAAACCGCCAATCCGACCGAAATAATCGCCCAACTGGGAAAGGATATCGAACGTGCGCGGGCCGATCAGGTGGACATTCTTTCGCCGACTTGGTTTGAAAAAGCCGTCCAGAGCCACGCCCAGGCTAAAAAGGGGCTGGAGCAAGGGGCCGAGTTGGCCGGCATCCTTAAAAATATCGCCCAGGGCCGCGCCGAGCTTCAGCAGGCCGACGTCATCACGGTACGTTCCCGGGATCTGTTGGCGGACACCATAAAAAGCCGAGAGGCGGCCCGTGCGGTCAACGCCCAACAATTCAAGGATGAGTACAAAGCGACCGAAAGCAATTTCTTAAGCCTCACCCGGGCCATTGAAGACGGAGAACTCTCCACGGCACAAGAAAAAAGCAAAGCCGTCGGCCAAGAGTTCCGCAGCCTGGAGCTACGGGCCATTTCCCTATCGTCCGTGGGAGATATTCGCCGCATGAAGGTACAAGCCAAGGATGACCGCGTACCCAAAGCGGCGCCCAAAGCGTTTGCCGAGGCCCAACAGACCCTGGCGGACGCCGAGGCCTTCATCGCCGGAAACCGCTACGATCAAGCGGGCGTCCAGCAACACGCGGCCCAGGCGCAGTTCATGATGCAACGCGCCAAGGTCATCGCCGATGAAGCCCGCAAGCTCACGGAAATGGCCCCGGAGGATATCGCACTGAAAACAGAGTCCTTGCTATCTCAAATCACCACCACGTTGCATGCCAAGGATCAGCGCAACGCACCTTTTGAGCAACAGCAGGAGGCGATCCTGTCGTCCATTGCCAGCCTGCAGTCGTCTCAGACCCAAGCCCTGAAGCGCATCGAAGAAAAGGACGAGTTGGTTCAAAAGCTCACCGACCGCTTGGGCGAACTGGAAGGCGTCTCTCAAAAGGTAAAGTACGACAAAGACCGCCTTGCGGCCGAAAAGCGCTTCAATGAGCAGTTCGTCGTCGTACAGGGCTATTTTCATCCCCGCGAAGCCGAGGTTTACAAACAGTACGACACCCTGGTGATTCGGTTGAAAGGCATGCAATTTCCCGTGGGTCAGTCCGTGGTGCAGCCGGCCAGCTATCCCCTGCTCACCAAGGTGCAACGCGCCATCAAAACCTTCGGCCAACCCGACGTGGTCATCGAAGGCCACACGGACAGCACCGGCTCCGAACAAAATAATCTAGCGCTCTCCACGGCCAGGGCCGAATCCGTGGAACAATACCTGGTTGCCAACGGCACCTTGTCCAAGACCAAAATCAAAGCGGTCGGGCACGGCCCCTCACGGCCCATCGCGCCAAATGAAACCGCCGAAGGCCGCGCCCAGAACCGCCGTATCGATGTCATCATCAAGCCACACATGAAAGACATGAAATAGTGCGCGCCATCGGTTTTGAATAAAACCTATAGTTTCATTAACGCTTAACACCAATGATGCAAAAGCCGGAGGTCTTCCATAGCCAAGGCGCCAAGGGTGAAGCCGTAAGCGACAGCGACCCCTTGGCCACGCCGGCGCTGGAGACCTCCGATTTTTGGGTATTGGGGGTATAGCCTGAACCCTGAGAG
>JABDRH010000491.1 GCA_013041835.1 Desulfatitalea sp.
CCGGCCCATGCCGGGCCGCTCTCGGAGGGCACCCCACTGCCTGACGACTCCCTGGCCTCCTATGAGTACAACGCCATCCGCTGCGCCTTGACCAAATGCAACGGCATCCGAAAACAGGCCGCCGCCATTCTAGGCATCGGTGAGGCCACATTGTACCGCAAGTTAAAAAAATACAATCTTTAGCGCTGGGCGGAACCGCTCGTTCTCGATTTTTAGGATAATGCAGAACTTTCGTTAAAAATCAAGACGGTCTGTCACAAAGCCGCTAAGGTGCCACATTGCGTTGCTTCCGTTTTCACTATCGATATACACTAATCAAAAGAATTAGGGTATGGCTTGGATTTCGATGTCAGCCAGTGGATAGCGGCAATCCCATACAGTCTTTAAGGAGGCGTAATCAACCGTAACTGCCCAATAATGAGAGTTGTGGGTGGCATCAACGTTTACGACAAACTGGATAGATCGTCCGTTATTGTCGAGAATCTGGGTGCGGACATCCCAGCACATCTGTTCCCACTGCCCGTTTTCACCCTTGAAAATATCGATGGCATAAGGCCCAAATTGGACGACATCGAGTTCCGCAGTGCTTGCCGGTTGATCTAAAAAGTCCGCGTCACAGAAACGGGTGCACAACGTGGCGCTGCGCAACCGGCAGGAGAAACTCGGATCTGAGAAATAGGTGTTTACATCTTCATTCCACCATCGATACCCATCATAACAGCCCGGGCCGCCCAGGTCGATTTCCTGGTAGGTCGTGATGGTGTAGCTGCAGATATCATCAACGCAAATCGGCGCTGTTTGAGTGGTTTCCGCAGGGCCGACGTCTTCGAATGGCGCCAAGGCATCCTTGTCATCCGGCAGCATATCTTCGGCCGATGCGCCAGCAGCAAACATTAAAGCGCATCCTAAAGCAAAAAGACAAATAGCAAATTTCATGACCTTCTCCTCCTCTTTTTTTGTTTATGATAAAAAGCAGCGTTAAATCGCCTTTGAGCGCTTTCAAATGCTCCGGGCATCACTCTGGGCGATTTTTTGGAAGTATTTCCCGCCGCCATGCATCCGAATCCAAAAGCCCGAAAACGAAGGGTTTTTCTATAAAAACGGGTTCCCGGCAAAGGCGGAAAAGTACTTCAAAGTCATCAAGTCGTTTGCCTGATCAAACATTGGGGCTAATACTAAATCCGTGGATGCCATTCAGAGGGGTACTGCAGATCCGGAAAGATGCGCAGGGTGATGATCAGCCTGTTTATACTTCTGAAATCAAGAGGTGTCAAATTAAAAGATGGGTAATGATTTGTTTGGTATTGTATTGCATCGTACCGGACGAAAAAAACCGCAATCGGCACGATGGGCAAGGTCGGGTTTCCAAGTTGCGGTCTATGAAAACAGGTGACAAACAGCGGCTTTCCCCCGGCTGTCGGGACGGGAGATGCTTTTCGGCATTGTTGAAGCATCGATACCGAAGATCGACTGGCATCCAAGAATCGTGGCGACGGTGGCGATCAATGGGGCATCCCCTGCGGTTTTGCAAGTCGATGGCGGTAGCAAAACAACTTGTTTTCAAAGTTATGCTCATATAAAAAACGCTGGTGACATGAATCGTATCGATAATCGACAAGAAAAGGGGGGAGGGGATGACCCGCAACCTTGCATCGCCTAAATCAGGACACCCTATCTGTCCGCATACGTGCGCCTTCATGCTTGACAATTTCATTCGGCGATGGATTCAACGCCCGGGCAAAATTGTCGGTGATTTTCTCAAACCTGGGGACACGGCCATTGATCTGGGGTGCGGGCCAGGCTTTTTTACCATCGAGATGGCAAAGCGGGTAGGACCCAACGGCAGGGTCATCGCCGTGGACTTGCAGCCGGAAATGCTTGCCCACGTCGCGCGAAAATCACGAAAACACGGCGTTTCGGAGATTGTCACCTGCCATCCATGCCAGGCGCAAGATATCGGCCTTTCAATCAGTGCGGACTTCATCCTGGCGTTCTACATGATCCATGAAACGCCTGATATCCGAACCAGTCTGACGCAAATCAAGGCGCTGATGGGCCAGGGCGCCCGAACACTTGTCGTGGAGCCCAAAATGCATGTCGGCAAGGCAACATTTCAGACGATCCTCGACATCGCGCAGGATGTGGGATTAACCGTGTTGCACCGTCCCAGCGGGATGGGGGGCAGAAGCGTACTGTTCGGGAAGGATCAAGGGTATTCGACGGATGTCTCATAAAAACAGTGGGTTCTGTGGGAGATTTCGACGCGACAGCGTTGCGGTTCACCCATGCTCCGTTCTATGACGGTCCTTCGAGCAATGGGGGGATCAATCCTGATCCTGAAGAACGGCATGGTAACATTCGACCCTGTTGCGCCCTTTATGCTTGGCCAGATATAAGGCACGGTCGCTCAAGGCAATGAATTGCGACACATCCGCATCCGGGGCGTCACCATTGGCGACCACCCCCGTGCTCACCGACACATTGAACTGCCGGCCGTTGAATTCAAATGACATTTGGTTTACTTTTTTCCGAAAACGATTGGCGAATATTTTCGCGTTTTTAACGGTGGTGTGGGGCAGTATCAGGGCGAACTCTTCCCCGCCGATGCGGCAGGCGATGTCTGATTTGCGCACGGTGTGTTTTAATAGTTTTGAAAACGCTTTCAACACGTTATCCCCCATTGGGTGCCCGTAGGTGTCATTGATGGATTTGAAATGATCCAAATCCAGCATGCACAGGACCAAGCTATAGCCATAGCGTTTGGCGGCGGACAGTTCCCGCTCCAGGGAATCTTTGAAATATCGCAGATTATACAGCCCGGTCAATTCATCATTGAAAGACATTTGGGCCAGTATTGCCTGGGCTTCTTTGACTTCCTGATACAGCATGTATTTTTTGATTGAGCTTTCGATGGCTTTGAGTACGGTATCTTTCGCCAGCAGGTCTTTGGATAAATAGTCATATGCACCGGCTTTAATGGTTTTCGAGGCCACCATTTCATCGCCTTTGCCGGTAATGACGATAACCGGTATGTCGATTTTCTTGCTGTGTAATTCCTTTATGAAATCCAGCCCGCATCCATCCGGCAGGTAATAATCCAGCAAGATGAGATCGAACTCATGTTTTTTGATGGCTTCGGTTGCTTGGGCCAGCGATCGGGCCTGTTGTAATTTGATATTCGGCAGATGGCGCATATAAACCGTCATCAACCCGAAGGAAAAATCGGAATCTTCCACCGCCAGGATGTTCAGGTCCATGCAGGTTAAAATCTCGCCGTCGGCCCCGGTGTCGCCAGCGGTATTTCTGCCCTGCAGCGATTGCATATTTTTCAATGTTTCTTTGATTTGATCGCAACTGGATTTGATCATGTTGATATGATGCTTCAGGCGCACTGGTTCATTGTGGATGTTTTCCAGAAATTCGGCGGAAGCGATGATGGCGTTTACCGGCTGATTGATGTCATAAAAGGATTGATCGGCCAATTGCAGCAGTACTTTCAACCGCTCTTCTTTGATGGCCGTGGTTTGTTGCTCGATCAACTGGCGGTTGGTCCGGGCCAACTCTTCGACCATTTTTTCCAGCTCACCGGCTTTGTGTTTTAATTCGGCTTCAATGCTGGCACGGATGGTGACATCGTGCAAGGTGCATAGCACGGCCTGCTGGTTTTCCCATTCACAGATCGTTGCGCGCACTTCAGCGATGATTTTTGTTCCGTTGCCCTGCGTGATTTCGATATCGGTGGGTTTCTGGAAATCGATGGCGTATCCGAAGCTTTGGCCTATCAGGTCTTCGATCCGGCACCCCATTAATGCACCGGCCGCCGGATTCAGGTAAAAGATCCGGCCCTGTGGATTCAGAACGATCATCCCATCGGCGTTGTTTTCCACGATTTCACGCAGCCGGTGCGCATCTTGGGCATTGGCGACCAGGGTTTGGTTCCGAGCGCTAATATCCCTGGCAATGAGCAGTATGCCGGTGTGCCGATTGGCTTCGATGAACAGGGTGACATTCGCTTCCACCGGTATGGTACGGCCGTTGGCGGCCTGAAATTCACCTTCCCAAAGCTTGGAACGTTGGTGGGTGCTCAAATGCTCCGCCATCAAAACGGTTATTTCTTTAAAGCTTTTTTCTGAGATCAGCTTGGAAAGGGTGAGGCCTTCCATATCGCTGGCTGAAAAAGCCAAGGCTTCCAGGGCCGCATGGTTTAAATAGGTAATGCCGCCATCCATGTCACAGGTAATGATTAAATCATTGGCGGTTTCCGCCAGACGGCGATACCGCTCCTGGCTTTTGGCCAATGCCAGTTCGGATTGTTTTCGTTCAATGGCGTAGCGGATGGATTGAATGATCTGAACATCGGGCATTTGGGATTTGTAAATGAAATCCTGGGCACCCTGTCTTAAGGCTTCCAGGGCCAATTCATCATCTTGGAAGCCAGTCATGATAATGATGGGAATGTTCTTGAACTGGCGTGTTAAACGTTGCAGGGTGGCCAGCCCCTGGGAGTCGGGCAGGTGCAGATCCAGCAGGACGACATCGATGGGGAAGTCGGAAAGCGACACGATACCGTCGGCAAGGGTCTCCGAGGCCAGAATGTCAAACCGTATCATGCGTTGCCTGGTAAGCAATCGCCGCAGGGCGCTGACCATATCGGGTTCGTCTTCAATAATCAGTAATTGCGTGGTCTCTTTCGATGTCATATTCGCTCCGGCGGACTTGTCCATGGCAGTGCATCGGTCAATGGTTGAAGATGCACGGGTACTATTTTGGATTTCGGTCGTTTACCGGTTTTCTTTAACTCGGAAGTTGCTCTTGGGCGGATTGAAATAGCCGTGGGCCAGCGCCGGAAATCGCCGGGACAGCTCTTCCAGCAGGCGCGACATGCCCATGGGGCAGGTGTGGCGGGCGATGTCGTTCATGATGCGCAGGTAGTGCAGCGGATCGAAGTTGAGATTTCGCCACTGGATCATATGGACCGGGTATCGAGCCAGAAATTCGACCAGGGCGCCGTACTCTTCGGGTGTGTCGGTAAACCCCGGGCAGTTCAGATAGTTGATGGCCAAGTGCGATTTATGAGCCAAGCCCAGTGCGATGGTTGCCAGTACATCTTCAAATACATACCCATTCGGCCGGAAATAGGCCTCGTAGCAGGTTTTTCGCACGCTGTTCATGCTGATGCGCAGGCTATCCAGTCCGGCCGCCAGCAGCCGATCGATTTTTTCCGGCAGGCTGCCGTTGGTGTTCATGTTGATGGTGCCTTGGTGGGTATGCGCACGGATCATGCGTATGGCTTCGGTGATGGTGTCGGCCGCCATGAGCGGGTCACCCTCGCAGCCCTGGCCGAAACTGACCACGGCATCGGGGACTTTTTCAATGTGCGCCAGGGCCACTTCGGCGATTTCCCGGGGGCTGGGTGTAAAAGTGATACGATCCTGGCTGCTGGGAAGGCAGCCGTCGGGCTGCAGGGAGATGCAGCCCAGGCAGCGCGCATTGCAGGTCCGGGCGGTGGGCAGGGGGGCCTCGTAACGTCCCAGAAAAAAGTTTTTGCCGGCCGGACAGCCATAGACCAGCGCACAGCGCTCCAAATGGACGCGAAGCCGGTTGTGGGGCAGTTGACGGCGCATGTTTCGCACACCGGCCTGGATGCCGGCCAAGGGCATGCGACGCAGATCCTGCCGGGGTTCGTCATCCACGCACGCGGTGGCTGAATGAAATTTGCCGTGGCGCCAGCCCACGGCACCATAAGAAAAAAGCGGCAACAGACCAGCCCCCTGGCGCTCCTTATAAGCGCAGGCGTGAGTGACGACATGCCCCGGTGAATTGAAGACCGCAACCGGGAAGATGGGTTGTCCGGGGGTGTGGGGATTGTCGTCCACGGCTGTGATACATGTCCGGCGCAGGTCGTAAAGCAGGGGAATGCGATCGGGCAGGTACATTAATTCGCTGCCAAAGGGCATGACCCTGCTCTGATTCATGGTCAGCGGTGAAAGCAGCGGTCCATCGGCCCCAACGGCGGCATAGCCCTCAAG
>JABDRH010000492.1 GCA_013041835.1 Desulfatitalea sp.
CCGGGGCCGGGTCTATGTCGGGGATCATCCGCCCTGCCCTGTGGTTCCTGGTGATGTGGTCCGCATCGATGCCGATACCCCCCAGCGCATTGAAAACACCGGTGCGCAGGATCTCGTCTTTTATGCCGTGTGCGCGCCCCGCTTTCAATCCCAGTGTTATTTTGGTCTCGAATAAACCTTAAAGGGGTGGGTCAGCAGTCAGTATATTCGGCCATTGGGGTAAATCCCGATGTTGCATAAAGCCGGGATTACCGTATTGATTTGACACAGCCCGATGCTTTCCGTATAGCAGGGACGCCCGAATCAGGTGTTCGGCAACAGGAAAGGATCGGCACACACCATGAAACCTATCGTCGCTATTATCGGCCGGCCCAATGTGGGCAAATCGACGCTGTTCAACCGCATCACACGGCGCAAGGACGCCATCGTGGACAATATGCCCGGCGTGACCCGCGACCGGCATTATGGCGAGGTCATATGGGACGACCACGCCTTCATCTTGGTGGACACCGGCGGCTTCATCACCGGTGATGACGATGCCTTTGCCGCCCATATCCGTGTCCAAGTGCAGCATGCCGTGGCCGAGGCCGAGGCCGTCGTGCTGGTGCTGGACGGCAAACACGGCCAGTCGCCCTACGATCACGATTTGATCCAGTGGCTGCGCACGGTTTCACAGCCGGTGTTTTACGTGGTCAACAAAATCGACGGCCCGGAGCAGGAACCGCGGTTATATGACTTCTACGCCCTGGGCCTTGAGAAGCTCCATTCTCTTTCGGCCGAGCACGGCTACGGGCTGCCGGATTTTCTCGATGACCTGGTGAAGGTGCTGCCCGTGGCCGAGGCGTCCGAAGACGAAGGGCAAATCCGCATCGCCGTGGTCGGCCGTCCCAATGTCGGTAAATCCTCATTGATCAATCGCCTTTTGGGTCAGGAACGCCTGCTGGTCAGCGATGTGCCCGGCACCACGCGGGATGCCGTGGATACCCTTTGCCGCCGCAACGAGCGCGTCTATCGCCTCATCGACACTGCCGGTATCCGGCGCAAGGCCAAGGTCGATCTCAAACTGGAAAAATTTTCCATCATCAAGGCACTCAAGAGCCTTGAACTGTGCGATGTGGCCCTGATCGTCCTGGATGCCCAGCAGGGCATCACCGAGCAGGACATCAAGGTGGCCGGCTATGCCCACGAACGGGGCTGCGGCGTCATATTCGTAGCCAACAAGTGGGACCTGGTAGACGCCAGCACCCTGACGCCCCATCGGTTCGGACAACGGCTGTTCGAAACCGCGCGCTTCCTGCAATTCGCCCCGGTGCTCACGGTCTCGGCCCTGACCGGTCAGCGTATCAACAAGCTCTTTGCCCTGGCGGACCAGGTCTTCGAACAGTATGCCATGCGCGTCGGTACCGGCGCTATCAACCGCATCGTCAAGCAAGCCACCGAACGTAACGAGCCCCCCATGCACAAAGGCCGCCGGCTCAAATTCTATTACACCACCCAGGTTACCCAACGTCCGCCCACCTTCGTCACCTTTGCCAACTTTCCCGGCGCCGTGCACTTTTCCTACCAGCGCTACCTGATCAATCAGATCCGCGCCGGCACCGGCCTGAATCTGCCACCCATACGCCTGTACTTTCGCCAGCGCACCGGAAAAATCGAATTCGGCAAGTGGAAAAAGAATAGGCCGCGGAAAAAAACACGCAAATAGGCCCAATTCGGTAATTTCAATACCAGCAACTGAATATTCCCTTTCGGCCATCATTTTTATGCAATATTGGGGGAAAGGACGCCGCCCGGATAGGTATGGCTTGCAAGTCTCAGGCAGTTGCACTATTGTTGCAGTTTATTTTTCATACGCAAGCCTTTTTCAAAACTCTTGGAGACTGTACCTTTTTTATACTTTTCCGGCAGGACCAATCACCCTATGAACCAATTGTCCAAAAAGCGGATTCTGGAAGAAGCGATATCTGTTCTGAAACTGGAGTCGGAAAGCATCATGCAGATGAGCAAACGCATGGACGACAGCTTTGCCGCCATGGTGGAAATGATCTGCAACTGCCCCGGACGCGTCATCATCGGCGGTATCGGCAAATCGGGCATCATCGCCCGTAAAATCACCGCCACCCTCAACAGTACCGGTACACGCGCCATCTTCCTGCATCCGGTGGAAGCCATGCACGGCGACCTGGGCATGGTCAGCGGGGATGATATTTTTCTGGCGCTGTCGTCCAGCGGCGAAACCGACGAACTGAATATTCTACTCCCGCGGATCCAGTCGGTGGGCTGCCCCATCATCGGCTTTACCGGCAACAAACAGTCGACCCTGGCCCGACACAGTGATATCGTTATTGATGTGGCCGTGGAAAAGGAAGCTTGCCCGTTGGGGCTCGCGCCCACCTGCTCCACCACGGCCATGTTGGCCATGGGTGATGCGCTGGCCGTGGTGTTGATCAACCAAAAAAAATTCAAATCCGATGATTTCAAACGGTTTCACCCCGGAGGCGCCCTGGGTCAACGGCTGGCCCGGCAAGTGGGCGATATCATGCTGACCGGCGATGATGTGCCCGTCATCGCCACAGGTGAACAAATGAATAGCGCCATTGCCGAAATGAACCGCCACAGCCTGGGTGTCATTCTGATCACGGATCGCTCCGGCGGGCTGGCCGGCATCATCACGGACGGCGACATCCGGCGCACACTGGCCAAAAACCTGCCCCTGAATACGCTGAGCGTCGATGACATCATGAGCACAACGCCGCATAACGCCCAACCCGATATGCCTGCCTACGATGCCCTCAACCTGATGGAGCGGCATGAGATCACGACGCTGCCGATTATCGATGAAAATAAAAAGGTAAAGGGAATCCTTCACCTGCACGATATATTGGGCAAGGGTGAATTTAAGTTCAACGGGAGTTGACCCACATCATAGATGGCATATCCGCCCGCGAAGAGGAGCGGCCCGATGGAAAACGATACAATCGACACCACGATTACACAACTGGGCAGGGCAAGTGTTCACTCCCCGCTGATGAACGGTGACGGCACCAGCCGTCAAACGTTCATGGATAATGAGGATCGCATCATCATTCCCGTGCACCTTGCCGAAGTCAACATGGCGATGGGCAATCAGGCCCTCTTGCCGTCCTTTGAGTTGGCGGGCCCGCGCAAAGAGATCTATTTCGATCCCAGCAAACTGCGCTGCGCCCTGGTCACCTGCGGCGGCCTGTGTCCGGGGTTAAACGATATCATCCGCTCCGTGGTCCTGGAACTGTATCATGGTTATGGCGTACGCAATATTTACGGCATGCGTTACGGCCTGCAGGGCTTCATTCCCAAATACGGCCACGAGGTCATGGATTTGAAGCCTGCGACGGTTTCCAACATTTTGGACCGGGGCGGCTCGATCCTCGGATCCTCCCGCGGCCCCCAGCCCATCGATGAGATCATCGACTGCCTGGAACGGATGAACATCGGCATCCTTTTCATGGTCGGCGGGGACGGCACCTTGCGGGCGGCGGTAAAAATCGCCGACGCCATACTGGAACGTAATCTGAAGATCAGCGTGGTGGGCATACCCAAGACCATTGACAATGATATCTACTTGATCGCGCGCTCTTTCGGGTTTGACACGGCCGTGGATGTCGCGACCCAGGCCATCATCGGCGCCCATAACGAAGCCGAGGGCTACCCGAACGGTATCGGCCTGATCAAGCTGATGGGGCGACACTCCGGATTTATCGCCGCCACGGCTGCCTTGGCCCAACAGGATGTCAACTTTGTCCTGATTCCCGAAGTGGATTTCGAGCTGCAAGGGCCAAAAGGCTTTCTGGCCGCCCTGGAAGCACGCCTGGCCGCCCGCGGCCATGCGGTCATCGTGGTGGCCGAAGGGGCCGGACAGCGCTTTTTCGAAAACACCGAGGATGAGCGGGATGAATCCGGCAACATCAAGCTCAAAGACATCGGCATCTACCTCAAGAGTGCCATCACCAATCATTATAAACCTAAAAACATTGAAATTACGATTAAATACATCGATCCGAGCTACATGATCCGCAGCCTGCCGGCCAATGCCAACGACAGTGTCTTTTGCGGCTTTTTGGGAAGAAATGCGGTACACGCCGGCCTGGCCGGAAAAACCAAGGTCGTGATCGGCCGCTGGAACAACCATTTCGTACACATCCCCATGGAAGCCGCCACCAGCCGGCGAAAGAAAGTCTCACCCACCGGCGAGTTGTGGTCGGCCGTGATGGCGGCTACCGGTCAGGGGACGCTGATGAACAATGGGCCATAGGCGGTTCATCGCCTTTACCCCAATTAAAGGTGCTTCTTTTTCTTGTGCAACTGTAAAGATGTTGATCAAGAATATGTCCATCCTTAATGGCGCTTGAATGAAGGGTGCCTTCAAATCTGAACCCTGCTTTTTTGAGCACCTTTGCCGATGCCGGATTGACAGCGTACGGTGCCGCATGGATCCTATACAGACTTAAATCTTGCAAAGCATATTCGGTAACAACCTTTACAGCCTCACTCATTATGCCTTTTCCCCAATAGGATTCTGCTAGCCAATAGCCTAGTTCGGCGGTCAAACGGTGTACATCTTTTCCAATTTCCATTCCAATGCTGCCAATGACTTCTTCTGAAGTCGCTATGGCAAACAAGGTTTTGGGATGCTCATGGATAGCGTTCAAAATAAAGGATTGTGCATCTTGCAGGACATATGGATGCGGAAAGGCATCCCTTAAATGGATCCATATTTTCCTGTTGTTTGCATGTTTGGATAGTGACGGTGCATCCTCTATCTTCCAGCCTCGTATGATAAAATTGCCAATTTTTCGATTCATTTCCGTTATTGTTTCAACACCCAATGGGAAGCTTGACGGCAAGCGGCGCTTTTTGCAGCGATCACCATGCAAGCTTTGGTTCAAAAAAGCCGCTTCTTAGCAGAACTGACCTGTACTGTGAGATGTTTCACATTAACAGCCCGATCGTCCGCTTTCAACCTCAATGGCTTGTATGCCTGCCCCCTTGCCCTCTTGGGCGATTATGTATATGTACATTTACCTTGCATTTGGATCGACACCACAATAATGTTATATGGATGCTGTTGGCAACTGACTGTAACCGTTAGTTTTAGAGTAGATAAATGACAAACATGCATGATATTTCCAGAAAGGTCGTAAACTATATTGAGAGATCAATTACACTGAAGATTTTTTCCATCGGTATCCTGATTTTGATACTGCTTCTACCTACCGTAATGATCCAAAATCTGATTAGAGAAAGGCAATCCCGACGTAATTCCGTAGTGATGGAAATCAATCAAAAATGGGGGGACAGCCAAACAATTACCGGCCCGTTCATTACCGTTCCATTCAAGACATTTTTCGAAGATAAAGACGGCAAGACGAAATTTAATTTAAACTACCTGCATATTCTGCCTGAAACGCTGGATATCTCAGGCAAGATGACGCCTGAAGTGCGTTATAGAAGCAACTTTGAAGCGGTTCTTTATAATATTAAGCTCAAGTTCAGAGGGAACTTCAAACTTCCGGCAACAAGTCAATTGAACATCGATTCAAACAACTTGCTGTGGGACAAGGCCTACCTATCGCTTGGCATTACAGATATGCGCGGCATACAGGAAAATATATTAATTACATTCAATAAAGATAGCTATGAGGCAAGTCCTGGACTGAAGACGACCGATCTTGCTGCGTCAGGCGTCAGCACCCTGATGAACCCCTTGATACCGAACGAATCCAACAATTTTTCCTTTGATTTGAACCTGAACGGCAGCGAGCAGGTAAGCTTTATCCCCATTGGTGAGTCCAATACTGTTCGTATTAATTCGAGTTGGCCTTCGCCGAGCTTTAATGGCGCGTTTTTGCCAGCCAATCGTGAAGTAGCGGAAACCGGATTTTCTGCAAATTGGAAAATATTGCACTTGAATAGGAATTACCCTCAATTCTGGGAAGGCGCTCAATACAAAGTCACCCCATCGGCCTTCGGAGTAAAGCTGATACTAACGGCAGATATTTATCAAAGATCGATGCGGCTTGCAAAATATTCGATCGTGTTCCTGCTTTTTACATTCGCCTCATTTTTCTTCTCCGAAATAATCAACAAACAAAGAATTCATCCAATACAATACCTCCTGATAGGAGCGGCAATTCTAATTTTTTACACACTGGTATTGTCACTCTCCGAACACATGCATTTTAATTATGCATACATGATATCCGCAGCATCCGTCACACTCATAATCTCTGGCTACGCGAAGGCGATTATATCCAATTCAAGGTTTGCGTATACGATCTTTGGAATCTTGACAATCCTCTATTGCTACCTGTTTATTGTTCTGCAACTTGAGGATTATGCACTCATCATGGGTAGTATCGGGCTACTAATCATACTTGCCATGGTGATGTACATTACGCGAAAAATCAATTGGTATGAGATCGAGACTGCTCGGCCGGAAAATCAAGATAGCTGGCGGCATTAAGAGCGAAGGGTCACTACTGAATCAATCTATACAGGAGGAAATTCTTTGATGAGCAAAAAACAAAACTGGTTACTTGCCATCGCAATTATGATCTTTTCTTTCACCAGTGTCATGCTCGCCTTGATTTGTATCTTTTCTCTTCCTGATGCAAGCTCTAAACCCTTGGTTGGCGTCTATTATTTTTTGGGCGGTGCTATCGCCATCTCCGCATTTTTGTTCACGCTTTGGAAAAAAACAAAGGAAAATAACCCAAGAGTCAATTTCTGACAAAATGATCAGATGGCTGGTCACAATATTCTCTTTATTTTTTTCTTTCAGCGGAATTGTATTGGCATTAATTTGCATATATTCTCTCCCGACAAAAATGTCGCAACCCCAAATTGGGGTCCTATACTTTTCGGGTAGTGTAATTGTCATTGTCAACTATATTTTAATCATCTACCAAGGGTATATTTCAAAAGCGCCATCACCTAAATAAAGGGAAAGGGAAAGGGAAAGATCGTGATAGAACCTGATATTGTTATCAGCAGCTTGCTAAAAGAATTGAATATTGCCTTGAAGGCGATGTCCAAGGTGAAAGATGTAAATGAAAAAGAGGTACACAGCCGCATTGTAAAGAATTTATGCGAGTCGCTTGGCGTGTTCTTTGATGTGGGAACCGAAATGCTGCCATTTGATTCCTATGACGACGATTTGTCAAAAGAGGACATTCCTTTTTAAATCAGGCGTGTCATATCTTAGGGCTCGTGCAAAAATAACTTCACATTTTTATGCGCCGATCCATCTCACCCGGCTGCGTTATAAAAATACAGAACATCTCGACATTCTTTATTCTTTGTGCCTTGCCGGGTGAGCGCCTCAAC
>JABDRH010000494.1 GCA_013041835.1 Desulfatitalea sp.
CCCTGACCCCCAGCAGCGAATCGGGACGAAAGACCTCCGGATCAATGAAATCATCGTCGATGCGCCTGTACAGGACATCCACGCGCTTGAGCCCCTTGGTGGTGAGCATGTGAACGAATCCGTCGGAGACCACCAGATCCTGGCCTTCCACCAGTTCCACCCCCATCTGCTGGGAGAGAAACGAGTGCTCGAAATAGGCGCTGTTGTATATTCCCGGGGTGAGCACCCCGATGGTGGGAGATTGAACATGGTCCGGGGCCAGATACTCCAGCATCTCCAGCAGTCGATTGGGATATTCGTCAACAGGCCGAACCCTGGAGGCTTCAAACACCTGGGGAAAGGTGCGTTTGAGCACCCGTCGATTCTCCAGCACATAGGAAACGCCGGAAGGGCAACGCAGGTTATCTTCCAGCACATAAAAGCGGCCGTCCCGGTCCCGCACCAGGTCGGACCCGGTAACATGGCACCATATCCCACGGGCAGGGGTAAAGCCTTCACACTCCCTTCGATAGGTGCGGCTGGTGTGGATAAGCGCTTCGGGCACGACCCTGTCTTTCAGGATTTTCTTGTCGTTGTAAATGTCTTGGATGAATTCATTTAGAGCGTGGATTCGTTGTTTCAACCCGGTTTCAATCTGTTGCCAGTCATCGCCGGAAACGATGCGGGGGATGATGTCAAATGGAAAGATTTTTTCAGTGCCTTCATCCCGGCCGTAGACATTGAAGGTCACACCCATTTTCAGCAGCAGGGCTTCGGCCTCTTTTTGACGCATGGCCAGATCCCCGGCAGGCAACACTTCTATCATGTCTACCAGCAATTGGGCGCCGGGCCGCGGTATTCCATTCGCATCGAACAGTTCATCATAAAAATCTTCCGGGTTATACGTCCGAAATGTCTCCATCAAACCCTCTCCTTTGTGTAACCGCCGGTGCTGCGGCGGCCCACATAAAATAAAAGCCTTCGACAGGCAAGTTTTTGCAAGCGATGTGCCGTCAGGTGCGGAACAATTCAGCTTTTTTAATCATATCGTGAAATTCTTTGTTGCGTTCAAAAAGCTTTTTTTGTCAACTATATTATTTTGACCCGATATCGCTGTCCATCCCTGGCCTGGTAAAGCAAATAGCCGGTTCGGCGCAAAAAATGAAAAAGGTCCCGCGTGATGCGCACATCTGCACGGCAGTAGTCGACGATCTTGTCCATTTTCCCCTGCCGCCACCAACGCAGGGCGTCGAGTCCATCCGCTGTTTTTTGGGCGCCCAGGGTCTTTGAGGCCAGATGGTCCAGGGAGAGTCTGAAGCCCAGGCGCTGGTGCACTTGCTGCAGCAGGTCCAGCGTGGGCAGTTGAGACAGATCGAAAGGCGTGTAGCCGGACAACACCTTGTAATCAAAACGCCGGCAGTTGAATCCCACCACCAGCTCTGCGCGTTTCAAGTGGTCGATGAGCGCGGCCACACGGTCTTCCGTGTAGACCGAAAAGTGATCCCGCTCCGCATCGTAGACGACCCCGCAACTGATGCGCATGCGGTCTGCGCGGTGCCAGCCGCCCACCTCCTGTGCCGACCGCTGAGTTTCCAGGTCGAACACCACGTACTTTTCCGTGGCCCATCGGTTGGAATGCGTCATGGGCAGGTCGGCGGCCGGCGCGATGGCCGCCTGCCCCGGAGCGCTCACGGCAGGTTGGTGTCGGCAGAGCAGTTCCAATAACATCGCGGCACCGCCTTTATCAATGGGATCGTTACCCGATCCGCATTTGGGCGAATGGACACATGCCGGGCAACCGTTGGTGCACGGGCACGCGCGCACGGCTTCCCTGGTCCGCGTCAGCATTACATCGGCTTGCGCAAATGCTTGTTCGCAAAAGCCGGCCCCACCGGGAACGCCGTCATAGATGAAAAGGGTGGCCTGCCCGGTCTGCGGATGAAGCACGGTGGATAAGCCGCCCAGGTCGTTGCGGTCCACCAACACCAGCAACGGCATCATGCTGATGGCCGCATGCTCGGCCGCGTGCAGCGCGCCCAGGAAATCAAAGCCCTGGGCGGCCACCCGCCGTTGCAGATCGTCGGCCAGGGTAAACCATATCCCCTGGGTTTCGAACACCGTCGGCGGCGCCTGCAAAGGGATCTGATCCATGCGGCGGCCGGTCATGGTATGAATCCGGTCATACGCATGCACGCTGTCGGTTATCCGAAGCCGCCCCATGAACAGTTCGACCTGCCGAATATGCGTCTGTTGCTGGATGTCGAGGACCACCACAT
>JABDRH010000498.1 GCA_013041835.1 Desulfatitalea sp.
GAGGTGGACTCAATGCTCACCGCAAGCGCCTCATGATGCCGATCATATATGTCGCCGCGTTTGGCCCTCAGCGTCATCTCGCGTTCGTACTGAACAGACGCTTTCTGGGAAAGCCAAGGCGCCTTGAAAAGCTGCAGGTAGCCGGCACGGGCGCCGATAGCCACCAGCCAGAGCATGAACAGTCCGGCAGTCAGTGCGGCGCGGATGGTGGTGTGGCGTTGGTTGCTCATTCAAGGCACCACGATAATCTGGTTCGGCTCAGGCATGCCCAGCGCCAGTTGGCTTTGGGCGATGCGGGAGATGTTTTCCGGCGCTTTCAGGCGCGCCAATTCGATCTTCAAATTGCTCTGAAGGGCTGAATACGACTTGTGCCTGCGGGTTTCGGCGGAGATGTCATAACCTGTGCGGACGCACTGTACGCGGCACCAGGTATAAAACAACAGCTCGCCCACAAACAAACAGAGCAAAGCGGCCCAGATGACTGTCAGGCGTCGCTTGTCCGCCTGCTGCTTTTTGGACGTTTTTGTCATCAATGCCTCCGCCGTTTAGGCTACTTTTTCCAGGCAGCGCAAGCGTGTGCTGCGTGCCATGGGGTTTTGCGCCACCTCCCGGGTGCTTGGCCGCAGCACGCGCTTGGTGATCAGTCGCACCATGGCTTGCCGTCCGCAACTGCAGCGGGGCAGGTCCGGCGGGCAAGTACATGGATGGGCCATTTTTTTGAAATGCCGTTTAACCATGCGGTCCTCCAGGCTATGAAAGGACAAGACGCACAGCCTGCCGCCCCTTTTAAGCCAGTCGATGCTCTCTTCAAGGAATTGCGCCAGCCGCTCCAGCTCCCGGTTGACGGCTATACGCAGCGCCATGAAGATTCTTGTGGCCGGATGAATCTTTTGCCTGGCCGCCGCACCCGCGGGCACAGCCGATATGACAAGCCTGGCCAACTCGCTGGTGGTGCGGACCGGAGCCACGCGGCGTGCCGCGGCGATTCGGCCGGCGATACGTTTGGCCCAACGCTCTTCACCATATTCCCGAAACAAACGTGCCATTTCGGACTCGCTGAGCCGGTTGATCAAATCCGCGGCCGTGGTCTCTGATCGCACATCCATTCGCATGTCCAGCGGTTCGTCCTTTTGAAAGGTAAATCCGCGGCCGCTGGATTCTATTTGATTCTGGGAAAGGCCCAGGTCGAGCAGGATGCCGTCTACTGCTTCGATTTGCAGTTGGGCCAGGTACGCGGGCAAGTCGACGAAATTGCCATGGAAAAAGGTGACTCCGCCCCCGTAGGATGATAGACGTGCCCGGCCATTGGCGATGGCATCGGCGTCCTGATCGATGGCCACCAGGCGGCCGTTGGGAGCGATTCGTTCACAGATGGCCTTGGCATGGCCGGCACCGCCTAAAGTGCAATCCACGTAAATACCTCCCGGTTTGCAATTCAGGTTCGCCAGTGTTTCGTTCAGCATAGCGCTTACATGCCGATATGCCATGGCTTATAGTCCTAATTTGGCAATCTCGTTGCGTACCTCCACCTGTTGCATATCCTTTTCCATCGTTTCATTTTCCTTTTCCCAATTCGGCTGTGACCATATTTCGAAGTGTTCCTGCACACCGACTAATACGATGTCCTTTTCCAGTTGCGCATACTGGCGCAGCGCCGGTGGTATCAGCACGCGCGATTGCTTGTCCCATGAGCACTCGTAGGCTCCCCCCACGAACACCCTTCGAAAACGGCGCAGGCTGTCACTTTTTTCCGCCAGGGACATGATCCGGTTCTCTATCTTGTTCCACTCGTTGAGCGGATATGCGAACAGGGTTCCATCCATGCGCGTGATCATGAGCACATCGCCGCCGCTTGCTCGTACGTAGTCCCTGAAACGGGCCGGAATGACAAACCGTCCTTTGTCGTCCAGGATATGTGTAGAGCTGCCTCGAAACATAATTCTCCATTATTTTCCACTTTGCTCCACAATAGGGGTCAATTAGGCTTAAAGTCAAGAAAAAATGTATCTTTTGTCCTATATTTTTGTAATAATTTTTTTTAGTTAAAGAGGTAACGGGAAGGTGGTTTAAAGTGGTGTACATGTCTTTTCCACTATGTAACCATCGACATGCTGTTCGTCAACAATGCGTTTTCGATTTGACAAGCGTACCTTGCCTGCACTATTCCAATCAGGATTACTGATTCGTATATCAAACCATGCCATCCACCCGCGCACCGAAGGCACGCAACCCATGACCATTGCAGCGTCAGGCCATTATCGTTGCCCCATTGGGCGCAACAGCCACCCACCATCGGAAGATGCCGTTGTCGCCTTCATCCGGCGGGCGGCACGCCAGTGTTTTTCAGACGCGCGCGGCAGTCACGATTGGGACCATACCCTCCGGGTACACGGCCTCTGCCGGCGTATCGGAACCAAAGCCGGGGCTGATATGCCGGTGCTTGAGGCCGCGGCCTACCTGCACGACATCGGTCGCGCCGACCAGGATCATGCCAACGGGTCGCTGTGTCACGCCGTTCGAGGGGCTGAGCGGGCACGCCCCATAATTGCCTCGTTGCCGCTGGACGACCGGCGAAAGGACAACATCCTGCACTGCGTACGGGCCCATCGATTTCGCGATGATCATCCGCCTGTTTCTGTGGAAGCGCGCGTGTTGTTTGATGCGGATAAACTGGATGCCATCGGTGCTGTGGGCGTGGCCCGCGCCTACCTGTTTGCCGGCGAAGTGGGGGCGTGTTTGCACAATCCAGACCTGCCCCCCGAAAGTACCCGGGCCTACTCTCGCAACGATACGGGCTATCGCGAATTTGTGATCAAACTGGCCAAGATAAAAGAGCGCATGCTCACCGAGGAAGGGCGGCGTTTGGCCCACGGCCGACACGCCTTTATGGTTGCTTTTTTTGAGCAGTTTGTGCAGGAGTATGGCGGCAATAGATAGAGCGAAGGGAGATAGCCATGAGCATGAACATCGTTGAACGGATAGATGACCTGGTGCGGGTACGGCATGTGTTGATCAGCGTTTCCGACAAAGCCGGATTGGATCTGCTGATCCCCAGGCTCCATGCCATTGATCCGCAAATACGATTTTTTTCCACCGGCGGCACCTACGCCCGGTTGCGCGAGTTGCTTGGCGGTGACGCCGCGCATTGCCTGGCGCAGGTGTCGGACTATACCGGTCAGCCCGAAACCCAGGGCGGTTTGGTGAAGACCCTGGATTTCAAGATTTATTTGGGCCTGCTTACCGAGACCCACAATGAATCTCACCAGTCTGATTTGCAGCGCACCCAAGCCGTTCCCATTGACATGGTAGTGGTCAATCTCTACCCTTTTCAGGCCACCATCGCCAAAGCGGACGCGACTGTTGAACATGCCCGGGGTAATATCGACATCGGCGGCCCCTGCATGATTCGGGCATCTGCCAAAAACTTCATCCGTGTGGCGCCGGTAGTGGACCCGGGTGATTATGAGCGCATCCTCAACGAACTGACCGTCCGGCAGGGGTGCACCTCCTTGAATTTGCGGTATGAACTGGCATGCAAAGCCTTTGCGCACACGGCCCAATACGACCGGCACATCGCCGATTACCTGACCCACCAGTCGATTCAGTCCGTAAAGGCGTGTTATCGCACCGCGTGAGACGATGCCATAGATATGACTTTGACCCACCCGCCAGGCGGGAAATCATAAGGAGGCGACCATGGCCGAAGATCTGAAAAAAATGTACCGCACTATCGTGTCGGATCATTTTCCCTCCCAGATGGAGATCAGTTTTGTGGAGGGCGGCTCGCGCCAGACCCTTTTTTACGAAAAAGTGCTCTGGACCATCCACCAGGAGCAAAAAGGGTTGCGTTACGGCGAGAATCCGGGACAGGAAGCGGCCCTGTACAAGTTGACCAATGGCAACCTGGTCTTGGGTGAAATCCAGACCATTCAGCCGGGACACCATCTGGTATCGGATATTGAGCTGCTGCAATCCGGTAAACATCCGGGCAAGACTAATTTGACTGATGCTGATAACGCATTGAATATTTTAAGATATTTTACAGATCGGCCCACGGCGATCATCGTCAAGCACAACAACCCGTGCGGCGTGGCCCGAGCCGACAGCCTGGAACAGGCCTATGGCAATGCCAACCTGGCCGACCGCGTGGCCGCCTTCGGCGGTTGTATTGCCTTGAACCAGGCCGTGGATGCGGCCACGGCTGAAGCCATTACCGCTCAATACGCGGAAGTGGTGGTGGCGCCTGATTTCGAAGCGGGCGTCATGGATATCTTCGCCCGAAAACCCAACCTGCGTGTGATCCGCATTGGCAACATCGACCGTTTGCAGTCCTTTGTCGGCCAGCGCTGCGTGGAGTTCAAGAACCTGATCGACGGCGGCATCATCGCCCAGTGGTCATTCGTGCCCTTGACCCGTCGCAAGCAGGACCTGAAACCGGCCCAATGCGAACATAAGGGCGAAACATATGCGGTTCGGCGGCAACCCACCGAGGCCGAGTACCGCGACCTGCTGTTCGGCTGGCTGGTGGAGGCGGGCGTCACCTCCAACTCGGTGATCTATGTCAAAGATGAAACCACCGTGGGCATCGGCACCGGTGAACAAGACCGCGTGGGCGTGGCCCAGATCGCCCGCGACAAAGCGTATCGCAAACTGGCCGACCGTTACTGCTTTACCGATTTCGGTATCCCGTACAATGACTTGCGGGATGCGGTGAAAAAAGCCGCCGTCGACGCCCGGGTGGCCGAAGAGCGCGGTGGGCTGCCCGGCGCTGCCATGGTGAGCGACGCTTTTTTCCCCTTTCGCGACGGCGTGGACGTCGGTTTGCGTGAAGGGGTGCGTGCGGTGATTCAGCCGGGGGGCTCCACGAACGACTACCAATCCATTGAAGCATGCAACGAAGTGGACGCCACCATGGTCTTCACCGGGCAGCGCAGCTTCAAGCACTAACGGATTTGGATTTCTGGTCGCTCTTGTTATTTCTCATTCAATCGCCTTAGAATTTTCCTGAAAACCCCATGAACTGATCATACTTCGGGTCCATGCGATTGCCGTCGGCATCTTCGCCTTTGAAGCTGAATTCCAGGTGAGAAGGATGGATCGTGGCATCGGCCGTGGCATTCTGATGGATGGAAAAACGTACCGTGGCCGAAAAGGTTTTTTCATCGTAATAGACGTCGGTGGGAATGGGCATGATGCGGGTTTCCGTCTCCGGAAGCGGCAGGCCGAAATTGTAGTTGGCCCCCGTGCCGTTGGCAGAAGCGCGCTTGATTTCCCAGTTGAGGGGATTTTCCACCGATTCGCTATCCATCTCTTTGCTGAACTGGAAAATCATACTGAAGCTTTGGCTGCTGCCGGCCGTGTTGAGATATTCACCGAGGTCGGCAACCTTTGTCTTGGAAGGCAGGTGGTAGCTAAAGGTGCTGTCTCCCCATACGGTGATGATCTTGGGCGAGGTGTTTTTATTAATATAGGCGTTCAGCGTGTCGGCCAGGCCTTCATCCTTATATTCCAGCAGGCTCTTGATCTCTTCGGCGGCGTCCAGTTGCCCGGCGTCGGCATAGGCATAGCCCATTTCCGCATAGGCGGCCCATAGATCTTTCTTTTTCTGAATGGCCAGTTCGAATTGAGTGATCGCATCGGTGCTTTTTTGTTGGGCGCTATAGACCTGACCCAGGCCGAGATAGCCGTTGGCGCTCTGGCGGTCCATGCGGATCACCTTTTCAAACTGATTGGCCGCATCATCCAGACGCCCGGCGTTCAGGTAGGCCTGGCCCAAAGAAAAGCGGTTGGTGGTGTTGTCATAGATGCGCACGGCTTTTTCATAGGCGGTGATGGCTTCGCCCGTGCGTCCTTCGCCGAAATGCAGGTTGCCCACGGCGACCTGGATATCGTCCCGGTCCGGGTGCAGTTGCAGGATTTGATGGTAAGCGTCGATGGCCTTGTCCGTATCGCCCTGCTTGAGATGCGTCATGGCCAGATATTTGCCGGCATCCACCGAATAGTCCGAGTACGGGTCCAACCCGATGGCACGCCTGAATTCCCGGGCCGCCTCTTCGTAGTCCTCGTTCATGTATCTATCGATGCCGTTGCCCAGTGCCTGATTGGCCAAAGTGGTCAGTTCGGTGGACTGCGTGTTTAACGAGGCAAACAGACTTTCGTTCAACAGATCCTGGGCAGAGACTTCCATGGTCATGACGCAACCTCAGCTATTGGATAATACCTTATCCATGATATCGGCTGCTTGGAACCTAACTTGAGCAAAATTAAGGCACCAGCCAAACGGCGGTATCGGTCGCCTTTTGAATCACCTTGCGCGATACGCTGCCGGTGAACTTGCCCTCAGTGCGCCCGCGCCGACCGACGACGATGGTGCCGCATTTCAGTTCGGCCGCCGTATCCCTGATGGCCCTGGCAATGGAGAGGCGGTTGTCTATCGTTCGGATCTGCAGACGGTCAGGCGGGAAGCCGTTTTTTTTAAGCACTCCCAAGGCTTGGGCGTGAAAGTCGTCGATGCAGCGCCGGTCGTCATCCAACAGGACTTGTTCGGCGGCGGCCATGGCATCCGGGTCAAAGTCGATTTCGCAAAAATCCTGCAGCCGCGGCTTGATATGCAGCATGTGAATCCGGTGATCGATCGATCCACCGGCCAGCATAAACGCCATGTGATCCAGGGCGCGCAGCGAGTTCGGCGATCCATCCACGGCGAGCAGAAAATTCGGATTCGATGCATCGCCGTCCACAACCCAGGTGGGGGTCAGGCGGGCATGTTCCAGGAGGCTTGTGGTGACACTGCCGGTGATCATCTCCTGAAGCCGCGTGATGCCGCGCCGGGCAATGGCAAGGGCGTCAAAGGATCGAGTTTGACACAGATCGAGGATATCCTCGGCCACCCCGCTGAAGCGCACCCGCGAACACGGCTCGATGCGTAAGGGATCGATGCCGCGGCGGACCATTTCATTTTTGGCCTTGTCGAGCATCTTCTCGGATTCGGCTTTATTGGATTTCATCAGGGCGCGCAAGGCCTTGAGGGCTTTGGGTTTTCGTTCGGCCTCCTCGGTCAGATATTGGGACAGCGGGGGCTGGATATGGACCAGCACAAAGTGCAAGTCGGGTATGGCGGCTGCGATTCCCGTCACATACCGTACGGCGCATTCGCAATTTAATGAGCCGTCAACGGCCACAGCGATCTTTCGCATGTATCACTCCTTAAATGATTTTTATTATCAACAGGTTACGAATCCGGCCAGGCTGAAGACCAGGCATTTCGCAATGGGTCCGCCAATGCCGGTCTTCAATCAGGTTTCGCGTTTAGCTAGTCAGTTTTTCTGCGATTTCGGCTACGTGCTTGCCCTGGAAGCGGGCTGCCGCCAGTTCGTTTTCACTGGGCATACGTTCACCCTTGGTGCCGGCAATGGTTGTCGCGCCGTAAGGGGAACCGCCGGCAACTTCGTCGATGCGCATTTGACCCTGGAATGTGTAGGGCAGGCCGACCACCACCAGGCCATGGTGCAACAAGGTGGTGTGGAACGACAGAAGGGTGGCCTCCTGGCCACCGTGCTGGGTGGCTGTGGCTGCAAATACGCTGCCTGCCTTTCCCACCAAAGCGCCTTCGGCCCAGAGCTGGCCGGTGGCATCGAGAAACTGCCGCATTTGGCCACACATATTGCCGAAACGGGTTGGCGTTCCGAAAATAATCGCATCCGCCTGGGCCAGTTCGTCCACCGTGCATGAAGGGATGTGCGCCTGGGCTTGTTGTGCTGCCGTTGCGCCCATTTTTTCAATGATATCCGGTGGCAGTGTCTCGGGTACGCGTCTGAGGACCACTTCAGCCCCCTGTACCTGCTTGGCCCCTTCCACGACAGCCTCCGCCATTTTTTGCACATGCCCATAAGTTGAATAGTAAACAACTAAAATTTTCATGATGGTTTTCTCCTTTGATGCATGGGTAAACACCTTTTTATTATGAGTAACCCGAATTGTCCGGATGTCAAGGTATCTCGGACTTTACGCGGCGTCTCAAGCGTAATATAAGAGATGTCCATGATGAGCGTACATGCACCGCAGCCCGATGATGCCACCACAACCGGAAGCTGTTGCCGACGATGCGGCACCTGCTGCCACAAGGGGGGCCCCGCCCTTCATTTGCAAGACCGGTCGCTTTTGATGTCGGGAAAGATCCCTGTCAAGCGGCTGTTTACCATAAGACAGGGGGAACCAGCCTACGACAATGTTCGTGGTGTCATCATCCCGGCTCAGACCGATATTTTAAAGATCAAAGGTATCGCCGGTGACACCGGCATGTGCCGTTTTTTCGACCCAGTTCGGTGTGCGTGCCGTATATACGCGTTTAGACCGGCGCAGTGCCGTGTGCTGACCTGTTGGAACACAGCAGCCATCCGCGGCATGTATGATCGAGACCGTCTGACCCGCGGGCATCTTCTGGACCGGCCGGCCGGTTTGCGTGATCTGGTAGACGAGCACCAGGCCAAGTGCGATTATCGGCAAGTGGCCTATCTTGCTCAGCGTATTCGCAAAGGACCGGACCGCCTCGCCGCCGTGGATTCACTTATGGCCGTCATTCGTTACGATCACAGCCTCAGGCAGGTCACCGTGGAGCGAACCCGGTTGGATGCCGAATTGCTCGATTTCCTGTTTGGCCGGCCCATTAGTACCATGATGCAAATGTTTCATCTGAGACTGGCAAAGGTGGATGGTGTGGTGACCATCAACGAAGCCGTTTAGTTTCCATTCAAAGGGTTTGACGAGAATTGCCAATTCGTTGAATTGCTGCTATGGATGGCTACATTACGTTCAGCAATTTTGCCAACAGTTGGGCTTAAGCGAGCAGGCAAATCATAATTCCTCCGGATTGCGCCGGATTTGGGTTCGCCTACACGGCATACCCACCAGTGCACATCAGGATATGTGTCGGTGGATGTAACGCCACAGACGGGTGCAAAGACAAGGAAGATGGTGGAATTAATATTTGACTGCAGCCTAGTTCTGCAATTCTGCAGACTTATTTTTCATAAACGGATCACAGGAACAGGAGGGAGATGATGAAGTGCAATTATTGGGGAATCGTGTGTGCGATTGTGCTGGTGCTGATGTCGTCCGTATCGGCATGGAGCGCGGACCAGGCGCTGTCGGAAACCACGAAAGCGGCCCAGGTGCCGTCGGAAGCCATGGAAGCGGCCCCGTCGCCATCAGAAGCCACGGAAGCGGCCCAGGCGCCGTCGGAAACGATGAAACCGGTGCAGGCGCCATCAGAAACCGTGAAAGCGGCTCCGGTGCCATCGGAAACCACAAAACAGGAGACTGCTGCTTCCCAGAATGGTTTTAGCGTTGCCGATGCCGTGGTTTGCCAGGATGTGATTGACCGCATGCCCATCGGCAGCGGTGACGTTTTTTCCCAGGGGATCGCAAGAGTTTACTGCTTCTGCCGTGTGATGGGTGCGGAAGATGAGAGCTCCATTACTCAGAATTGGTACTACAAAGGCACCTTGAAGGCTTCGGTCAAGCTGCCGGTACGCTCCAGCAACTGGCGTACCTGGAGTTCAAAAAGCATGATCCCGGGTTGGACCGGTGAATGGATGGTGGAAATCCTCTCAGCCGAAGGCGCCCCTTTGGAGAGTATTGTTTTTTACATTCAGTAAGTTAGGGCCTCGGCCGAAAAGAATTGCATCATCTTGCTTGATCTTTGACCCATCTGCTGTGTTGCATGCAAGGGCGCATATCTGGATATGCCACCTTGCATGCGGCTTGCAGATGAAACAACTCTCGGCGCAATCTGGATCAAGTATTTTTGCGCGAGCCCCCACCAATTCATCTTCTTTTGGGAAATGCCATTGAAAAAGTGGAGCCTACGCCCTTTTCCGATTTGAAGGTGAGCTTGCCATTCAACTTTTCAACAAATTTTTGCACCATGGGAAGACCCAGGCCGGTGCCTTTGGTGCCTTTGGTGGTGAAGAAAAGATCGTACACCCTGTTTTGTTTCTTAGCGTCGATGCCGCAACCATTATCCCCGACGCTGATTGTCAGGCAGTCGTTCTCCACCTGTGTGCTAACTTGAATCTTTCCGTCCGTCCGTTCCTTGACCGCGTGAATGGCGTTGGTGATCAAATTGAAAAAGGCGCGCTGGAACTGGTTCTCATCCATCATCCATTGCGGGTTGTCGGGCGAAAGGGCAAAAGCAAATTCTAATCCCTCCCGGGCGAGGCTCTGATCAAAGATTTTTCGGTAGCGCAGTATCATCGCATTGATGTCAGTCATCCTAAGATGAAGCTCATCCTCTTTGGCATACTCCAGCATGCCGTTGGTCAACTTGCTGATACCGGAAAAGCTTTGCTGGATCCACCGCCAGTTTCGATCAATCAGGGGGTCGTTGATCTTTTCTAAGTGCATTTCCATCAGGTCGACGGCGTTTTGACTGAGGGTGACCAGGTTGCGGATATTATGGGCCAGGTTACTGACCGTCAGGCCGATGGCGGCCATGCGTTCATTGCGCAGGGCCTCTTTTTGCAGGCGGATGTTTTCAATGCTTAAAGCCAGCTCATTGGCCACGGCTGCTGCAAAGACGGCATCCTCCTGGGAAATGGTGTTGAATACGGTCCGTGATGAGGTATATAGCACGCCGATGACTTTATCCTTGCGCATCAGAGGCACACAAGCGATGGCGCGGACGTTATGGATACGGATGGAGTCTGAATCCTGAAATCGTAAATCGTCCCCGGCATTTTGGCTCACCAAGGCAACTTTTTCCAAAATCACCCACTCGACCAGGGTTTTGCTGACCGGAATAGCATCTTTTTTCGGCGTTTGGCTGTCTCTGAGCCTAAAGGCTTTTACCTCGATGGATTGATGGTCGTTGGATCGCAGCATAATCAAGGCGCAGTCGGCACCCGCGATCGCTTCCATGATTAAATCGAGTCCCTGTTCGAAAACGTCATCATGGTCCTTGGCGACGCGCAGTTTTTCACTCAGGCGATAGAGCAGTGACAATCGTCGGCTGGCCGAGTAGGCTGGCAGGGTTGGGTCCATCAGTGTGTTGTCTTCAGCCCTGCGGAAGAAACCCTCGGTGGCCAGGTCGATGTTTTGCGCCCACAACTCGGAAAGACCGATCTCATCTTCGCTCAAGTCGATGGTATCGGAAACCGAAATGGACGGGTCCATTAAAAAGCCTTCTATGGTGATGGATTTGAGAAGAAACAAAAATGTGCGGTTTCCGATGGTGATGCGGTCATGGTTTTGCAGTACCGCTTGTTTGATGCGCTTGCCGTTGAGGTAGGTTCCGTTTCGGGAATCGAGATCCTCGATGATAAACCGGCCCTGCTCGTCCAAGCGTATTACGGCGTGCTTTCTGGACACCTCGCCATGGGCAATATGGATGGTGTCCCGAGGATCCCTGCCGATAGTGGTTCCTCCTGCCGTGATGACCAAGGGCCTGGAAAACGATTCGACAGGATAAGGAATGAGATATGCTTGAAGATCGGCACGATGAGAGCTATTCACGCGATAACCCGTTTCAGTCAGTCTGATACCAGTTTGAAGGCGACCATGCTTGTGAATGGATATAAATTATAGCGATTCTATTCAGGCATCTCAAGGCAAATCTTTCGGACATCTATTTTATGCAATATTGGGGTCTATATTAAGTAGAGCTCTGGTCGGCGGTTGGGGAAAAAGTGGCGCATGGGATGGGCCCGTACATGCTGAAACCGGTCGGCCTTGAGCAGCGACACCAGCATGTCCGCCCTGTCGGCCATGGTCCTGTGCAGCACGGCGCCGGATGGATCCAATACCACGGCATGGCCGGGAAAGGCCAGGCCCCTGCCGTTATCGCCACACGGGTTGCATGCCACTACGAAAATACCGTTGTCATAGGCGCGCGCCGGCAGGTGGCGCATCCACGATTGGTGCTTGCTTTGGGCGTCGCCACGAGGCGAAGCATGCGGTAAAAAGATGACCTGCGCGCCCTTGGCGGTCATGGCGGTGGATAGTTCGGGAAAGTGGCCGTCATAGCAGAGCTG
>JABDRH010000501.1 GCA_013041835.1 Desulfatitalea sp.
GTCATACCCCATATAAATGGCTGAAGCACGCAAAGTCCCCAGACGGTCACGGTACCGCAGGAACGGATCTTCATCGTCCATTGATGGGGGCATTTTTAGCGATTCCTGGATTAAAACCTGCAATCCATCTACAAGTTGGTCCATAAAAATATCGAACAGCTTTTCGTCGTATTCATCTTCAATCCCAACGCCTTCATGCGTATCCGTCGGCTGGGGCACAGCCTCGGTAGCCGACATTAAAACCGCATTTTTGGTGTAAGTATCTATGCGCGACACCAGATCTTCTATGCAAGCCTGCTCCTGCTGGTTTTGGGATAGATCATCCACCAATTCGGCAATACGATCATTGGCGCTGATCAACAGATCAATCACTTCGGCCTCCACCTTGCATTCTCCCCGGCGCAGCAAGTCCAGCAGGTTCTCCAGCTTGTGGGACAGTTCAGCGATACGCGCCAAACCGAGATATTCAGAGGAGCCTTTGATTGTATGAATGCAGCGGAAGATCTCATTGAGCATCCCGGTATCTTCAAACTGCTGCGCAAGGTTCAGCACATTACGCTCCGCAGCCATCAAATGTTCACCCGTTTCGACAATGAAATCTTGAAGTAAGGCGTTTTCGTTCATCCAGTTCTCCAGCGCTTGAACTCATTCACATCCAAAATCCGATTGAAGTCCAGAATCGTAATCAATTGTTCGTCCAGCTCACACACGCCCCTTACATAGTGGTGCTTCAAGGCGCTTAGAACCATTTCACGCGCAGGTTGGATAGTGTCTTCCGGTACTTTTAGCACCCGGGTCACTCGATCCACCAAAAAGCCGGCAACCCGTCCGCCGACATTAATTATCATCGTCCAACTGCCTTTCCGGTCGGGGTGATCCTCCGCAGGCAAGTTGAGCCGTTTGTGCAAATGAATGACGGGTATGATATCTCCCCGCAGGTTAATCACGCCTTCGATAAAATCCGGCGAGTCCGGGATACCTGTAATAGGCATCTGCTTGATGATTTCCTGGACCATGAAGATATCCACGCCAAACAATGCACCATTGAGTATAAAACCAACCATCTGGTGTACATCCGGCGCCTCTGAAGCCAATTCTCCGGTAACCTCGGAAGTCTCTTTCATCTGCCCCCCCCCTTAATCACAATGAGCGTTAACTTGCGCCGAAATCGCATCGGCCATCTGCTTGTCGCTCACCAGCAGGTCAATTTGATATTTTTCAATCGTTTTGACCACTTTTTCTTTGGATAGACAGCTTACCGGATCTTGAACCATCACCACACCATCCGCCTCCAGAATCGATCCGACACCTTCAACGCCATCCTCTCCGGACCCAGAAAGAATGACGCCCAGGGACCGCTCTTTCATCACCCGTGCGACGGATTGCATGAACAGGTTGATGGTTCCGGCTGAAGCGGGTGCGGTTGTGGATTGAAGCCTCAGGCATAATTGGTCACCGTCCCGGTCCAGGGTGATACGTTCGGTGTCTGCGGCCAGATAACATTTGCCGCCCTGGACGACCGCGCCATCTGTCGCCCGTTCAACCGGCAATGGGCTGCATCCGTTTAAATAGCAGACAAAACCGTCAATGTGATGCGGCGCTTGATGCATCAAGGCGATATAAGCCGCCGGTATATCTTCTCGAAGTTTGGGAATGACATTCAACAGAGCGCCGTAGCCCCCCTCTGAAACGCATAAGGCAACGATACAACGGCAACCCACGCCATTGTGCTGATCCGACAGCTTCTCCTGCGCGGGGCGGGGCCGGCCCACCGCGACTTGAGCTTTTTTGCTGGATTGCGTGTTGGACAGGGAGACCACCAACGTATCTTTGCAAACATGGCAGGAAAACTTGTACAGCTTTCCCTCGATTTTCGATTCATCAATTTTGTGCCGGGTACCGCACTCCTCGCAGAACAGAATCATTCATATGCTCCCTCAATAACCCCGGTACTACTTCGGCCCGGAGCAATCTCCACCCCAATATCGCATAAAAGGATGGTCTACAATCGCCCCCTCCTCAAGTTCACCGTTTGTTTAATCTTCTGAGTAGTGTCCTAATAGTGTCAATTTCAATACTTACAAATAGCTATCTCTTTTCAGCCATTTTTTATGCAATAGTGGGGTCCATTCAAGCGCTGACCCGCTCATCTAGCTTTCTCAATCCCTCCATGAGCAGTTCCATAAACATGCCCATCTCGGGCATGTTCATTTCTGCATCAGGCAATCCCGGAACAAAATGGAAGCGCCCTTTTTTTTCACCGAGCACGTCAAAAAAGGCGGACCGGCCTGTTTTGCGACCATATTTCGCCTGAATGATGGCACCATTGCGAAACATGATGCTGGCGGGCCCTTTCGCGCAGTTCAGAGCCAACACACCGGTTTTTTGGTTATAGTTCATGGTTTGAAAAAGTTCGACCGGCGGCATCTGAGACAACGTTCCGGTCATGCCGGAGGAAAACTCTTTGGACATCATCACGTTGGATTTAGCCAAGCGCCTTGAAAGCAACCGCGCAAAATACATCTGCAATGATGGAAAGCGGTTGAGCACCTTGAGGAAATCCTGCCCCCGGATAAACAGCACGGTGGTTGGCTCGATCACTTTTATCGTGGCGCCGACCGGATCACCACTGATCAAACTCATTTCGCCGAAGACCTCTCCATTGCGAAGCTTGGTGATGCTGTGTCCATCATCATCAACCACATTAACCAGACCGGACAAAATGATATAAAGATTTCTCCCCGGCTCGCCTTTAGTGATCACGCAATCGTCTGGAGAATACTTAATCAGACGCAGCATGGATACAAAGTCCTTCAGGCTCACTTCATCGAGAGTTCTGAAAATGGAAAAGTTGCTCAGCAGGCTGGCAATGGCATTTACATCGGTGCTGTGCTTTCTTATATCTTCAACCAAGGCAATGTTGGTAACTTTTTTATGCTCCAGGCGGATTTCGCTATGGCATTTGCCGCAGGATATGTTGCTTTCCGGGATTCGATCGACCCTCTCGTGAGTCACGAGAATTTTTGTCAATTCCGCGATCAGGGTACGGCACTCTCCTCTGTGTTTCGGCAGGTCGATAATGGCCGTCGATATAAATTTGCTCCCTTTGTTATGCTCGAGCAAAAGCGCATTGCCCGAAATCTTGAACTCATCCCCATTTTTATAGTAAGGGCAGCCGGGGAGGCCAACCACCTTGAATACGGCTTCCGAAAAACTCATCTTGCCATCCGTAAAGAATCTTCATTGGATTCAGATACACCTGCCACTGTTGCTCCTGGTGGACCATCGGACAAGGGCACCATGGTTCAACACCAGCCAAACTTTCGAAAATATACCAATATACATCGGCGGATGCAATGTTTCACTTAAATCAGCGGTTAAGGGCTCGCGCATAGATGCTGAACTTGTTAATTTAAGAGCCATAGGGGCGGACGTGGGTTATCCTTCGGTCAGACATAGGGACCGTTGGGCAGATATTGCTATACGAATGGTTCAGTTGGGGAAGGTACAGCCGTGATTAAGACAAGACCGGAAGGTTACCGATGAAAAAAAACCTGTGGGTGCGACCGCCGGCAATTTAAAGCGCACCCATACTACACACCCATCCATACTTTATATCAGACCGGCAATCGTCCCCACAGGCTTAACTTGAGTTGCAAAATCAGACCTCATGGCAACCATGATCAAGGATCTAGCTGCTCCAGCTCCTTTTGGAACGTATGGATGATCCAAACCAACGAGCCATTCACAACAAAGCAATCGTTATGCCATTGTTCCACTTCCTTGATCAAATAGGTATCTCACTTAATTTGTTACACAATATGCTATAGACAGGCACCATTGGCTGAAAACCGAGCATTGCCTGACGCAAGAAGCGCGTCAAATTGACATACTCAACGCTGTTCTTTAAAAATAAGTAAGTAATATTGAAAGGATAGGGTAGTGCGCCAACTTGACATATCGTAGCGCCACTATGTCGCATCTTCAATAAGGCCATAGCGCTTCAGTTTTCGTTGCAGGGTACGAAGACCGATACCCAGCAAGCGTGCCGCATGAGTGCGATTATTGCCGGTGATCTGCAGTGCCTTATGGATATGCTGCTGCTGCATTTGCGCCAATGAGGGAAAATGAGCCTGTGATATAGGCGAACCCGCTTTGACAGTCAAAAGGTTCTGAACGGATTTCACGCTGAGGGTATCCTTCGTCTCAGCGAGCACGGCGGAAGCGATGATGTTTTCCAGTTCCCTCACATTTCCCGGAAAGGGGTATGCCTTCAGGGCATCGCTCAACTGGGATGAAAGCGACTGAATTCGCTTACGATTCTTTTTGGCATGAATGTTTAGAAAGTGCCTGGCCAGTGTGAGTACATCCCTGGTCCGCTTGCGTAACGGTGGAATATGGATGTGATACTCATTCAGGCGGAAATACAGATCATTTCGCAACTGACCCGATGCTATGGCTTCTGATACATTGCGGTTGGAAGCCGAAAGAATGCGGATATCCACATTCACGATGTCCGTGCTGCCGAGACGGTAAAACTCCTTTTCTTCAATCACGCGCAACAGTTTGCCCTGCATGGCCGGGGCCAATTCAGTAATTTCATCCAAAAACAGGGTGCCGCCCTGGGCCATTTCAAAAAAGCCACGCTTATCGGAGACAGCTCCGGTGTATGCGCCTCGGATATGACCGAAAATATCATCTTCAAACAAATTATGGCTAAAAGCAGGCATGTTGACAGCAATGTATGGGCCGTTTCGGTGGTTGCTCAGATTGTGAATGATGCGCGCCAACATCCCCTTTCCAACACCGGTCTCTCCTGTAATCATGACATTGTAGTCGCTTTCGGCGCAAATTTCGGCTTGCCTGAAAACCAACGCCATGCTCTCGTCCTCGGCGACCATGTTTTCAAACGCTTGGGGGTTCTTCAAATCCTCAAACCGCTGCGGATGCTCAAAAAGGGCAATGCCCTGTTTCAACCGATAGCGTTCAAAGGCATGGCGGATGGCAATCGAAGTACGTTCGATGTTAAGGGGCTTTACCAGGTAGTCATAGGCGCCATAGCGCATCGCTTGCACGGCCATCTCCACTTCGTCGACCGCCGTGACGATGATGCATTCGGTGTCGGGCACCTGCTTTTTGATCTGTTTGAGCACCTCCATACCGTCCAGCTGCGCCATCATCAAATCGAGCAAGACCAGTTGAAAGCGGTGGTCACGGATTAATGACACAGCCCTGCGGCTGTCGGAAACGAGAGCGGGCTCAGGCAGGCCGGCACTGATCAACGCAGCCCGGATGGAAAAAAGCAGTCCTTCATCATCATCAACGATTAACAACGGTGATTGTTCAGGCAAGCTTTCCATCAAGACTCTTTTCGATTACCTTAAGGAATTTGTCCTTGTTCAAAGGTTTGTTGAAAATCTGTTCGAATCCGAGCTTTTTAGCGGCGCGAATGTTGGGGTGATCCGGGAATCCGGTCACGATGATGACCTTCATCATTTCGAGCCCCAGCTCGTTTTGGATGGCACGGCAGACACGCAGGCCATCAATCTCCGGCATGAACATATCCAGCACCAAAAGATCGGGGGGATCACTGCCCAAACGGATGAGTGCCTCGGCGCCGTTGGCAAAGCCCTCCACCACACAGTTGGATTTTCTGGAAAGCATCTGGATCAGGAAGGCCCTAAAGGCGGTATCATCATCAACGACCATGACACGTCTGGATTTGTGCTTTTCTCGTGTAGGCAAGGTGACGGTGAAGATGGTGCCGTGTCCTGGACGAGTTTCGAAGGTAATGTCACCCTGATGGGCTTTGACCAAGCTGTAGGTCACCGATAAACCGAGACCGGTGCCGCCCTCTTTCTGACGATCGGTGACAAATGGGTCGAATATCCGTTCGGCAACTTTGGGATTGATGCCGCGTCCGTTGTCCGACACCTGTATGATGACGCCCTGCTCCGCCGCACACCAGCCGGTGGATATCCGGACCCAGCCTTTTTCGTGGGTGATGGCTTGAAAGGCGTTGATGATCAAGTTAAGAATGATCTGTTCGACATTTTGAAGATTGGCATGCACTAGCGGTAGATCTGAAGATAAATTCAACATCAATTCCGTCTTGGATTGAGACAACGTCGCAGATGCTAGACGGGTTGCATTATCCACGGCATGGTTGACCTGTACGGCGTGCTTTTCAGCCGGATTGCTTTTACGAGAAAACTGCTTCAATCCGTTCACAATTTGAGCCACGCGGTTGGCCGCCAGCTCCATATCGGAAATCAGACGCGGCATATTTTGTTGGATGAATTCAAGGCTTAGCCCACCAATTTTATTGTTTTTTAGACTGTCAATTGGCTTAAGGATGGGCATCAGGTCCTGCCATATTCTTCCAAACAGCGGCAGATTGAACAACATCAAATTAATGGGGTTGTTGAGTTCATGGGCCGCGCCGGCGGTCAAGGTACCCAGAGCGTCCATCTTTTGGGCTTGAAAAAGCTGTTTTTCAATGCGCTTTTGTTCGGACAAATCGCGGCACAACCCACCGACAGCCCAGGTGGAAGGTTCCCGATGGATGGGATAAAGGGTGTACTGAAGATAATCC
>JABDRH010000504.1 GCA_013041835.1 Desulfatitalea sp.
GGATTATACCCTCGCCTGGACCACCCAGGCGGATGTGGATCTGGACCGCATTCCCGACACCCTGGACAACTGCCGGCTGACGGCCAATCCCAAGCAAACCGACAGCGACGGGGACGGGTACGGAAACCGCTGCGACTGCGACCTGAACAACGACGGCCGCGTGGATGGCGGCGACTTCGGGTTCTGGCGCCTGCTGGCCACCGTGCCCCCCGCTTCGGACCAATGGAACCCGGCCGCGGATTTCAACGAAAACAAGAGGGTGGATGTTGATGATTACACCATTTTCAAAAACCGCAATGGCATCATGGCACCGTATGAATAAGCGCAGATGAGGCGGGGTTCGATCATCATCGAAATATGCCATTGTGAACCCGTTTTCCTCGAAGTGTTTGTCATAGCTGTAAGCTAATACACGGAGTACTTGGCAAAATTGAAAAAGCATTTTTTCGCACGAACATGCATCATATCATCCCGAACCAGAAGGGCGTAGAGGGCTGACGTGTCTGCAAACACAATCATGATCGAAACGCCTCCGCGAGATAGCGATCGTGATCCGTGGATACGTCCGGGATACTGGCTTCATATTTTCCCACAACGGTTTGCGCCTGTTGGTAAGGATAATACCTGTCCGGTCGCCGTGTCATCAGAAACTGATCCACCGCCTTATACACCTCGTTATTCCATAACCTGCGTTTCAAAAACGATCTTGTACCCTGAATTCGGAAAGGCCGCGCCGATAAGAAAATGGACCTGACCCAGGTGGACGAACCCGAATCCGCGTAATCTGGGGGCATTCTTTTTTGCCTGCATCCTGAAGATAGGCACCTGCTTTTCACGGAAGCGAGTATGCCAAAGGCGCATTGACATACCATCGTACCTTTGACATTGTCGCTTGCATAAAAAGCAGGCTCCTATCTTTTTTTCGATGAACGATCCAGCAGGAGGGAGGATTTGCACCGTTCCTGTCCCCTTGTCTTCACTTTACTATACTGAATTATGTTTCTCCTGAATGAATCGTGCAGTCTGCACCAGGCATTCGGTACAGAAAGGGATTTTTTTCTTCTTAAGTTCTTTACAGTTGGTAGTTCCTGCGATTTTAATGAAGTATTTTTCCGTGAGGCGGCTGTCATCGATACGGCCCTGTTTTTCAAAGATATATTTCGCTGCATAGACAATGCCGCATTGACCCTCAGGCGCTTTTCCGTAGCCCATTTTTTTGAATTTTTTTACCGTTTCATCGGACAAAAAATCAAAACGGTCTTTAAAAAGCTCGACAATAGTCTGCGCACAGTTGAGTTTTTTGTGGCCTTTTTTGCCAAGAAAATGGTTTCTGGCTTTTTCGTCCATAGTATCCTGTTCTCTAAGTGAAGTTAGTGGGACGGTGATGAAATTATGCATTTGTCTTATCCCATAGAGTGATTTCCATCTCATCAGCAGCAACCCGATCAATGACCGTATCTAAAGTATAACCACTGGCAATGAGCCGGTAGTGGTGTTCAAAATCCTCTTGGGCGTGTTGTAGCACCGATTCAACAAAATCGCTATCGCCCAGGATACGCTCGTCTCCTTTTAGCAGATGGGCCAAAGATCAAGCAAGATGGTATATTATTTGACATAAATCGCCTTAAATCGGGTACTATGATGGCTCGGACAGGATTCAAATCTACAGCGCTCAGCTAAATTGAGACACCTTTTTCAAAAACCGCCTGAAAGAAAAGGCGTGATTCCGGCCGATTCGTTTTCGTTCGAGAGCAGAAGATCGTAGTCAATGAAATCGAAAAACATCTTTTTGCGGGTTTTGGTGGTATCCAAAGTATAGGTGACGGCGCCGGAGCCTTCCCGGCCGATTTTGTCCCAATTCAAATGCATGTCCTGAACACCGGTGATCTGGGCGCCGTTGGTTGCGCAGGCCGCCACGGCGATGCCGGAGAGGGCCTTTACACGGGCGAGAAGAAAATTCTCCTCGGTCAGCGCGGCTTCGGACAGGATCACCAGGTCGCATCCCAATTTCGACAGGGCGATGGCCGTTTCCGGGTGCGCGAATGCGTTGGCGGGCACCATGGCGATGGCCGCCGGTCCGAAATGGTGGATGGAAAATGGAAACGCATCGGACGGCGACGCCGATGCCTTGGCATCGCTGAACGCAAGCGTTTCATCCGGCGTGAACAACCATTGCCCGGGCGCTGCACCGGCACGTCGGACGGTGACGGCGAGTCCGACGCGGTGTTTTTTGGCCAGTGCGGCCAGGGCCGCCGTATCGACTTGCGCCGCGTCCATTTGCGGGATGACCCACAAGGCCGGATGGGCGTCCGCCTGGCCGGCGATGCGGACGGCCAGTTCATCCAACGCCGCCGCCGGCTTTGCGGGCACATAACAATGAATCGACATCATGCCGGGCTCGGGAAGCTTGTAGAAGCTGGTGAAGTTCTCCAACCAAGGCCGCAGGTAGATGGGGCGGTAATGGCCGACATTCCTTTGGCCCATTTTTTCGGATCGGCTCACTTGGGCCCATTTGCCATTATGGTCCAGGGGAAGGTCCACGAAATAGGCCCGGGAGTTCTCCGACCGGCCGGAAAGCATCTGGTGACCGGCCGGATCGAAGACACAGGAGACCGCCTGGGTGCAGTCCAGGGTCAGGTCCTTTCCGGTTCGGTTACAGGCGGCCAGGTAATAGCCGTTTTCAAGGGCGCGGGCCCGCCAGAGCGGCAGGGGGTCGAGCCCGCCCATCGACGGCCAGTTGGCCGGTATCCAGAGCAGGTCCACGGCTTTCAGGGCCATGCCGCGGGCAATGAGGCCGCTGTAGCTGTCCGCGCAGATCACCATGCCCAGGCGCCCCCAGGGGGTGTCGGCCACGCCGGGCTGACGGGGTTCACCGGGTCGCGCCCAACGCCGCTCGGTGAGCATTTTCCGGTACCGGGCGACGATGCGCCCCTCCGGTTCCAGGAGAAAGGCCGAGTTATAGAAAATGCCGGTGGCGGGATCGCGCTCGGGAAACGTGATGCCGATGTAGACGCCGTGGGCTGCCGCCAACGCACCCATGGCGCGGATGGTCGGGCCGTCGTCGGTTTCCGTATAGGGGGCGATATCCTTTCGGGAACGAAAGGAGTAGCCGCTGACGGCCATCTCGGTGTTGAGAATCAAGGCGGCGCCGGCCTCGGCGGCCTGCCGGTTCAGGGTCAGCAACGCGGCGCGGTTTTCCTCCGGCTGTTTGTGCGCCGCGGCAAAATGGATCAGGGCCAGCTTCATATGGCCGGCTTCGGCCGCAAATGCCCCGGGGATGGTCGAAATCCCGGGAAAAAGGCCGAAGAAGAAGACCCAACATCCGATGAGAACACTTGATAATATTTGCATGGTATTCTCCTTATTATACTGTTTCCAGATATCCCAGCCGGGGCAGCACCGGCGGGCAGGGCGGGCCGAAACGGCTGTCGTTCCACATGTGGAAAAGTCCCGCATCGCCCGAGTAATGGTCTGACGTTTTCTCCTCGGCGCCGTGGATTCTGCCATCGGCGATCACCCGCAACCGGTGGAGTAGATCGCTGCCGGATCTGTAGAGCATAAAGTCACCTC
>JABDRH010000510.1 GCA_013041835.1 Desulfatitalea sp.
CCCCACGTCAAACTGGGCCGCGGCCGTATTATGGAGCGATCCAATAAGTGTGACATCCCGCGCAGCGCCAGACAAGTGGTGGGATGGTCGCCGCCACCAAAGGCCATGCCGTCGTGCAGGCGAATATTTATTTCTCCGTCGGCCAGCCGGGACCGGCAAACTGCCTTGCCAATGGACAGTGCCGGCGTAACCCAACGCCGTGGACCCTGTCCGAGTTCCAGATGGGAAATACTATAGTGATGCGTGTAAACCAGATCGCCTGCCGCTACCAGGCGCATCATCACGGAACGGGCGGCTCGCCTGGAAAGGCCTTCATGATATGTACACAGTTGGTCAAGCAGGTCAGTCGGTGTCAATCGAAGATGCCGCAAGCCCAACAGCTTTCGTACCGTTGCACGGAGGGCCGCCTCTGTCGCATTGAAGTTCTCTTCCCGCTTCATTTATCCGTGGATTGCACCTGCTTGAGCTGATCGGCATACCACACCGCAAATTCGTACATGCCTATGAAGCGGTCATCATTGTTGATAATACCCAATGCGACCTCCAGCACGCCGCGTCCATAGGCATTGCTATATTTTTCGTAACCACACTGCTGCAGGAACTCACGGACCAACTGTTGGGTAGTCCGCTGAGTTGAATCTCGTCGTATGTCGATGGGGTCCTTGGGCGCTTCGAAAGGATCCCATCGGTGGTAGCCGATACGCAAAATGCGCTTCTGACCCCGCGGGGACATAGTGTCGAATATGGCCTTTTTCCGTTCGGCCGCTTCCTTGGAATGATCGGCCACGTCTACTCCTCCTGGTCTGCGACCTTTTGACCGGCACCCCCCAAATATATCTCACTATAGTCCGTGAGCAAGGCCATGGAGAGAGGCACCAACATTTCTGCCAATTTGGGATACTTGCTACGCATTTCCTGGGCCAGAGCAAAGGAGATGTCATAAAGCCGTTGATTAATGGCATCCAGCTTGACCGTTGGGTAACGCTGGCCCGGCTCAAAGGCGCTCATGCCGCACGTGTGCCCTTTGCCACCAATGACGGTAGGAATACCGTAGATGCGACAGGTGATCGGCCTGAATTCGTAGATTTCGCACAAATCGTCATCACCCAAGGCTGGACAGCGCACCCGATGCTCCGCCATCTTTTCCAGAACCTGTGTCTCAGACCGTCCTGCTTGGTGGGCCTTGAACGCCTGGCGTTTGAGCTTGTAGGTCTGCCGATCAGCGACATTGGCTCGATCTATCAGACGGGTGCGATCTTCCCCTGAAAAGACTTGATCGAACCTGGTTTTAATGAATAGCGCCTCGATCAGGGTAAGGTCGAAAAGTGCATGGCAGCAGTCCGAACAACCCAGACGACAGGCCACGCTACCGCTAAAATCCGCTTTCATCTGGTCAAATACCGCATCCGCCCTGGCGGCTAGCGCTTCGTACTGTTTAAAGTAGGATTCAAAGTTCATGACAATCAGCTCCATATCCGCATTGTCCAATAAAAGCCAGCCCGGTCCGATAAAAGCAGAACAACCCACAAACCTGTTTTGAAGCCATATTATATTGTTTCACGTGAAACAATTTGCGGGTCGATCAAGAACCTTTGAGATCATTTTCCAATGCAAAATTTATTAAAAATAACATCTAAAACATCCGTATCGATGCGTTTTCCCAAAATTCGCTCCAATGCTTTGATGGCGTCATTCAAATCAATTATGGCCAGCTCCTCATTGCTGTAACCTGAGATGACATCCATGGCATCACGGACTTTATCGGCCGCTTCCTCAATTGCGAACTTATGCCTTATGTTAGAAACAATAGTTGAATCGGTACGGTAGTTGGGGTCACGAAAGCATTCATCTGCGATCGATTTTTTTAGCTTTTCAATTCCATACCCAGTCTTTGCCGATGTATCAATGATTGTTATGTCTTTCCAGAATTCATTGCGCTCATTCACATATCTTTCTTTTACAAGATCGATTTTGTTGATGGCGCAAATGCATTTTTTGTTTTCGATACGACTTAAAATTTCCGTATCCTCGGCACTGAAGGGCTGGGTAGCCTCAAGGACCAGCAATACCAAATGTGCTTTGCTGAGAACATCTCTGGTCCGGTTGATACCAATTCGCTCTATCGGATGATTCGTGTCGTGCAACCCGGCGGTATCGATAAATTGGAAGGGAATGCCATTAATAGAGTATACCGCTTCGACGGTATCCCGCGTTGTACCCGGGTAGGGCGTTACGATTGCTTTTTCAGCATCGATTAACTTATTAAACAGACTGGATTTTCCGACGTTTGGCCTCCCCACGATGGCCAAGTTGACGCCGTCTCTCAATAGACAACCGCTATCGTAACTTTTTGCCAGGCTCACCAATGAATCAAGACATGTGCTCTTCAATTGCTCGGCAATTTTACCATTGCACTCATTCTCATCTATGTCTTCAGGAAAATTGATGCCCGCTTCCATGCAAGCAATGATTTGCTTCAATTCTTCTATAATTCGGTTCGCTTTTTTCTGAAGCCCGCCAATAAGTTGGTCTGTCGCAAAATTTAAAGCCAGATCTGTTTTTGCATTAATCATGTCGGCCACGGCTTCGGCCTGCGATAAATCAATCCTTCCGTTTATATAAGCACGCTTTGTGAATTCACCCGGAGCGGCGCTTCGAGCCCCGCATTTAAATACAAGCTGTAAAATCGCACGCAATATAACCGGACCGCCGTGGCAATGAATTTCGACGACATTTTCTCGAGTGTATGAGTTCGGCGCATACATGATAACCATGAGCACCTGATCGATGACGCGTTTTTGTTCCTCATCAACGATGTTTCCGAGATACATGACATGAGACTTGAGGGCTCTTTTAGGCGCTTTTGGGTCACGATCGGACTTGCGATGTGCCGCCTGGAAAAGCTGTTTTGAGATGTCAACCGCTTTCGGCCCGGAAATTCTAACGATACCAATGCCACCGCTACCCATGGGCGTTGCCACGGCTGCGATGGTGTCAAGGTCTGAAGTGAACAATGCGATGCCTCGAAAAATTTAGGCTTCTTCCTTTTTCCGCGTTCTTTTTCGCCGCTTTGGAAAGATGACCAATTTCCGATAGTATCCTTCGCCCATGCTTTGCGTGCGAACAGACGGGTTGTCTTTTAGGTGAATGTGAACCGTGCGACGGTCGTATGCATTCATTTGGCCGATGGTCACGGGCTTATTGATGCGCTGTGCTTTTTCCGCCATTTTGCTTGCCAATCGTTTCAGGTTCGTCCGCCGGTTCTTGAGGTATCCTTCAACATCCACGAGCACCCGCAACCGTGTGTTGTTCTTTTTGTTGACGATCTTTTCCACGACATATTGAATCGCTTCCAATGTCTGTCCGCGCTTTCCAATAATCAACCCGCTGTCACTGCTCTCCACAGAATAGACCACTCTAGCGTTTCGTATATCCGCTGAAATCTTTGAATCCGTAGAAATTTCATCTATGATACGTTTCAAAGCTTGTTGTCCAAGCGAAACCGCTTCTTGTGTCTCCACGCTTAGCGTTTCCGCGGGTTCACCGATGTCCACGTGAATTTTTTCATCTATTTGCACGCGTTCATCTTGTTGCGCGTATGTTTGAACCTTAGAATCTTCAACGCTCTTAGGTGCATCATCATCGAGGTTAAATGCATCCTTAACCAGGTCGACAGCGCGCTGACGCGCGTCGATTTGAAAATCATCAATTTTCCCCGATCCATTTTTTCGGACGCGGATCTTTGCCTTTTTCGCGCCCACCAGCCCAAAAATACCACTTGCACCGTATGAAACAACATCGTAATCCAGTTTTTCAGCATCAATATTGAGCGCTTTACTTGCCTTCTCCAGAGCATTATTAATGTTTTTGCCTACGTATTCTTCATATTCACTCATGAAAACCTCCGGTAATTAGCCCAGCTTTTTTTGTGTGTAATATTGTTGTGAAATGGCAACAAGATTGCTCACTAGCCAGTAAAGCACCAAACCCGATGGGAAATTGACAAAAATAAAGGTAAAGACCACCGGCATTAGCATCATCATTTTGGCTTGTGTCGGATCGCCGGCGGTTGGAGACATTTTTTGCTGCAATATCATGGTTGCCCCCATAATCAGGGTCAAAACCGGAATACCCACAGGCGGATGAATCAATGGCAATGAAATGTCAAAGTTAAAAAGACGATCAGGAGATGAAAGATCTTGTATCCAGCCGAAGAATGGGGCGTGCCGAAGCTCGATTGACCCGTACAACATGCGGTATAGCGCGAAAAATACCGGCATCTGGATTACCATGGGTAGGCATCCGCCAACAGGATTGACTTTATATGTGCGGTACAATGCCATGGTCTCTTGGTTCATCTGCATTTTATCGTCTTTGTATTTTTCGCGAATTTCCTTCATTAAAGGGGCAAGCTTGCGCATATCGTTCATTGATTTATAGCTTTTCTGCGCGAGCGGCCAAAAAATTAGTCTCGATATAATGGTCAATATGATAATGGCAATGCCATAATTGGGAATATATCGATATATAAAGTTCATAAACCATAGACACGGCTTGGCGATGAAATCAAACCAGCCAAAATCTACCGCACGGTCTAGCTCATGCCCGATGGTTTTTAGTACCTTGACGCTCTTGGGTCCCATGAATAGAGTGTATTCGAAATCTGTACTGCCACCTGGATAAACGGGGTCAATCTCAGTAACAATCTGATTTTCTATTATATTTTTGTTGCCGCGCAGCGCCATGTAGCGATCTGCGGCAGTGTTTAGGATGACGCCGTCCATAAAATAGAGACGCTCGATGGCGATCCATTCAATATGTCCGTCAAGCCGTCTATTATCTTCTATGTCATCCGGATCGATTTGCTCATGTATGTCATCGACCAAACCACTAGGGCCCTGAAAACCAAAAGTGCCACTTTTTTCCCTGCTAATGTCTCGCAACGCGAGTCCGATACGGCCTCCCAACGGCTCTCCTGCATTGTTTTTCACTTTTACGGTAAGGTCTATCGTATAACTGTCTGGTATGAAACGGAATATTTTAGACACAGATATGTTTTGCGAAGTTGTGCAGTTAAAAACCAGCTCCCTGGGCACCGTTTGAACTTCAATAACCGTGGCATCGCTTTGAGCGCTGTAGGTGCATTGCGGCAATCCCCCGGCTTTTGGATCGCTCATGCTAAGCAACACCGTGCCGCCTCTTAATTCTTTTGATATCAACTGCTTCGGCGCGGCACCCGCCGAAGCATGTTCCCGGTATTCTTTTAGAGCCATACTGATAACGGCGGCACCCTGTTCGTCCACAGTCATGGTATACAAGGGCGTATCGATAGTGATTCGTCGTGCAGACCGTTGAGCAAATTCTTCTTTTTTAGCATCCGCGCCCTGGTTTTGTGTCAATTCCTCGCTTTCCAGGGGTGTGAATGATTCCGGAACCGCCTCGGATGTTGTTTCGGCAGTTTTTACGGGTTCCTCAATTTCTTGGGGCTTGGGTGCGAAAAACTTAGCCCACAATATGAAAATGAATAGTGATAGGCCTACGGCCAGCAGAAGGCGCTTTTGTTCCATGCAATGCTCTCCTATCGTATTTTCAGTCCGGGCGATACAACGAAGGGTGGGACGACCGTCGCGTTCGTTTTCAGTGGATTTATCGGTTTAACACGAGAAGGTGTGCGGATTTATGCAATATCAATAATACAATTTATCATGGCACGGGGTCGTACCCACCCATGCACCACGGGTTGCAGCGCAGTACCCGTTTTATGGCCAGCCAGCACCCACGAACCACGCCGAAACGACGAATCGCTTCAGCAGCGTATCGTGAGCATGATGGCTGAAAACGACAGCAGCCCCCGAAGATAGGCGATAAGATCAACTGATATGCATATATCATCGCTGTAGCGATGCCAATACCTATGCGACTAGTTGTTTTTAAAGGCATCAATCCGCTTTAAAAGCATCTCCATTGCGTTGGTCAAGGCCTCGTTGCTGCATTCGGCTGCGGATCTTTTTGCGATGAGGTGAATGTCCCAATGGTTTTGAAGTAAGTTTCTTTTGGTTCTGAAACTCTCTCTCGCAATGCGTTTGATCCGGTTTCGCGTAACAGCATTGCCGACTTTACGGCTGACGGTGATTCCGAGCCGACTCCGACGATGGCTGCTGGCTTCGAAAAAGACGATAAACTGCCAGTTGCCTGTTTTCCTACCCTTGTCGGCCAAATGAAGAAACTGTCGGCGCTTTAGGAGCCTATCGGCTTTTTCAAATTTGTAGTCTTCCCGTTTGTCCCGATGTTTCACACTTTTTTGCGCACTTATGGCCGCTTGTACCCTTTGCAAGCAGTTCCCCATATCGATTTTGGACTACAGTGCCAGTCGTTTCCGCCCTTTTGCGCGACGCCGCTTGATCACCAGGCGCCCGGCCTTCGTGGCCATCCTTTTTCTGAACCCATGTGTTCGGGCCCTTTTGATTTTGCTTGGTTGATAGGTTCTTTTCATGTTTTTTTGTCCTTTTTATCGCGGTTACCATTGGGATTTTGCCACCGCTATAATTCACGAAACGAGTACCGACCGCTTGGCGCTATTCCCGGCATTGAACCCGGCAAAGTAACCACATCACAGGCTCGATGTCAATATTCATTTCAAGCCCCAAAGTTTTCCAATACGTCAAACTCTTCCAAATGAAAGCTGTTTTCAGGATATATGGTCACTTGACGTCCGATGCTCTTTTCCAAAAAAGCGATGATGTGACTTTCTTCTCCCAGCAACAACTCGGCAATCTGGGGGTTAACCTTTAGGGTAAGGCCGCCGCCGGTCATATCCCTTGCATTTCGCAAGATATCACGATGAATATTGTAACAGATGGTTTGTGACGAGAGCAGATGCCCTTCACCCTCACAGTAAAAGCACGCTGAGCACAGTTGACGCGTGAGTGGCTGGCGAATACGTTTGCGGGTCATTTGAATCAGTCCCATCTCCGACATTTCTAGGATGTGCGTTTTGCTGCGATCCTTGGCAAACGCCTCGTTCAGCGCATGGAACACTTTTTCTTGGTTGCTCTTTTTTTCCATATCAATAAAGTCAATGATGATTATGCCACCGAGGTCGCGCAACCTGATCTGGAAGGCGATCTCCTTTACCGCCTCAAGGTTGGTCTTGAGAATGGTCTCCTCTAGATTGTGTTTTCCGACATATCGCCCGGTGTTGACGTCGATGGCCACTAGCGCTTCGGTATGTTCGATAACGATATATCCGCCTGATTTCAGCCATATTTTTCGTTTCAATGCCCGGAAGATGTCGCCCTCCAGGTTGTATGCATCGAAAATCGGTTCGCTTCCCTCGTATAGCTCCACGGAATCTTTTAGGTTAGGCATGAAGGTGTCGAGAAAAGAAACGATCTCCTGACATCCGCTGCGTGAGTCGATGATCAACTTTTCGGCTTCATGTACCAACAGGTCCCTAACGGCCCTCAGGCTAATGTCCAGCTCCTGGTGGATGAGGCACGGGGCGTGTGAGCTTTGATACTTGAGTTGAATGCTGCACCACAAATTTTTGAGAAAATCCATCTCCTGGGCGATTTTTTCGCTTGTGGTGCCTTCGGCTGCCGTACGCACAATGTAACCCAATTGGTCTTTTCGTATTTGCGCTACGATCTCCTTCAAACGAGCGCGCTCAAGATCATCTTCAATACGTCTGGATACACCGATGTGGTTGGAGCTGGGCATCAATACGAGAAATCGCCCCGGCAATGAAATGTGCGAGGTGATGCGAGCGCCCTTGGTGCCCATTGGCGATTTTGCCACCTGCACCAGCATTTCCTGTCCTTCCTTGATCAGGTCGACAATGTTTACATCACCCCTGTTTGCGCTGTTTTTCGAGTTGATGTTTGTATTTTGGCCTTTAATTTCATCTCCAACGTCGTTCTCTGTGAGAAAATGATCCATCTCCTCGTAGTTTTCGGTGTTGATGTCATTGACGTAAAGAAATCCTGCCTGACTGAGCCCTACATCAACAAAAGCGGCTTGCATGCCGGGAAGCACCCTCTGAACTCTACCTTTATATATGTTTCCTGAGCTGTCCGAGGCGCCACGACGTTCGATGAACAGCTCGACAATATTTCCCTCTTCCACCAAAGCGACACGGGTTTCGTGCGGCATGTCATTGATGATGATTTGTTTGTTAGCCATAACCGTCCATATTTTATACCTATTTTTAATTATAAGGCTATCTTGTACCTGAACATCTGTCAACTCTCTTGATGATAATCGGCGGATGCGAGTTTAACTGTTTTAAGCGTTGCCGCCTCCTTGGCGGTAACGTTAAACAACACCTTGAGCACTTCGGCCGGTCGCAGTGTCACGCCGCTTTGAGATGCAATATGAATTTGTAGCCATCCTTTGGGGTTATAGGTTGCTTTTTGAACGAATTCTTTCAGGTCCAGTGAGCGACCGACCCCGCGCTTTCCGGTGCGCTGATAGGGGTATGCCGCCATGGATTGAAACCGACGCCATATGCTCCAATCGAGTTTATCGCTGTTGATGAAAATCCGGTATCGATGGATACCTTGAGACAGCTTCGCATCTTGTCCGCTGACCGGCCGACAGCTTGTGATCCGAATGCCCTCCGGCATATGCCGCTGCAGCCCTTCCAGAAGATCTCGACAGGTGACATTCTTTCCGACCTTGATACGCATTCGCTCACCAAGGCTTTCCATTCCCAAAGGAATAGGGTTTTCGAATGAAATTCGTGGCATTGGATGAAACCCCCTGGAATAGACCACCTCCACGCCGGAACGTCGTAAGGCGCGCGCAAACATGCCGGCGACCTCCAGGTGCCCAAAAAATCGGGCCTGATCAATTTTGGTATAGCTCAAAGCAAGCTGTTTATGTTCACCCTCTTGGCTTTCTTCCCTTTTGCCATTTTCCGGCTGCGAATAGTGCTTAAAAATCTTAGGACTTGTGGTTTTAAAATCACAGATGCCGCATTGGTGGCAGTCACCGTAACGGCAATCGCTGATGGGTTCGCCTTTTCGAGCGGCAACATGCTGCTGACGTAAAAACAGCCTGTTAATGCCGCTATCCATGTGGTCCCATGGCAATGGTTCGTCAAGCTCACGCGCTCGTTTTGTGAAATGTTCGGCTGATATGCCGCTTTCATTAATAGCGTGTTGCCAGCGATTGGCATCAAACCGATCGCTCCATCCATCGAAAATACAACCCAAACGCCAAGCATTCTCAATGATATCGGCCACCCGCCGGTCTCCACGGCTAATCATGCCCTCAAGCAGACTCATGTCGGGGTTCTGCCATTTGAAGTGCACGCCGGGAGTGTTGAGTTTTGCCTTCAAATATTCAATTTTTTTTCTTGTCTCGGTCGTTCCGATTTGCGCTTCCCACTGAAACGGCGTGTGCGCTTTGGGTATAAATGGGGTGATGCTGACATTTAGCCGACCGCGCTTCCGGCCAGTCCCTTTGATCTGCTTGAGCCGCGACACCAAAGCCACGATGGCGTCCAAGTCCTCCTGCGCCTCGGTTGGAAGGCCAATCATGAAATAGAGTTTGATCACTTTCCAGCCGAGAGAAAAGGCATTTTCGACGGTGTTGACGATCTCTTCCTCCGTCAGGTTCTTGTTGATGACATCGCGCAACCGCTGGCTTCCCGCCTCTGGCGCAATGGTGAACCCGGTCTTGCGCACCTGACGGATCAGTTGCATCAGCTCGGGCGTTAAGGCGCCTGCCCGTATGGATGGCAATGATACAGCCACTCGTTGTTTCCAGCAAAGCACCATAAGCTGCATCATAAGTGGTGTCAGGCAGGTGTAATCACCGGTGCTCAGCGAAAGCAAAGAGATATCCTCATATCCGGTATGCGCCAGGCCCTCCTTGACGAGACGTAATACGTTGGATGGCGACCGTTCCCTTACCGGGCGGTAAATCATGCCCGCCTGGCAGAAGCGACATCCCCTGCTGCATCCACGGGATATTTCCAGACGTAACCGGTCATGAACCGGTTTACCATACGGGACCACGGGCTTGAGCGGAAAAGCCGCGGTATCCAAATCATCCACCACGGCGCGCTTGATACGGTCCGTCATGTCCTTGCGCACGGGAGTCAAT
>JABDRH010000511.1 GCA_013041835.1 Desulfatitalea sp.
GTGCTGGAAATCGTCCCGCCCTATGCCCAACCCGAGGCTTTTCGCGGCCTTGACGCCTTTTCCCATGTATGGCTGATCTTTGTCTTTCACGGCTTGGATGGCGCCGGTTGGCGTCCCACGGTGCGGCCGCCCCGTCTGGGGGGTAACCGACGCATCGGTGTATTTGCCAGTCGTTCGGGCTACCGGCCCAATCCCATAGGCCAGTCGGTGGTCCGGCTGCTGAACATCGAATATCACGGACGGCGGACTGTACTTCAGTTGGGGGGTGTCGACTTGTTGGACGGCACGCCGGTTTTGGACATCAAGCCCTACCTGCCATATGCCGATGCTGTCGCGGCGGCCAGGGCCGGGTATGCGCAGGAACCACCTCATGTCGCGTTAGATGTCACGTTTTGTGAGCCAGCTGAAACCGCGTGCCGTGCCCTGGATTCCGGGCGTTACCCCCAGTTGCGGGAGCTCATCATTAGCCTCATCGGCCAGGACCCCCGCCCAGCGTACCGTCAATCGGATGGCGCCAAAACCTATGGCGTGCGGTTGTGGGATTTGAACATCCGGTTCACGGTGAGCGGCACGATCGCCATCGTTGAATCCATCGAGCCACGCCCCTAAAATATCTGTGACCCGAATCACCGCATTGAAGTGAGCTGGATCACATTCATTCTTCGGCAGTGACATATGGGTATCTTTTTTTCCCGCCAATCGTTTTAAGCGATCAGAAGGTGGCATTACGAAAATAGTTGTTTATTAAAAAACTTGGCAAATTGGACAAAAAAGGTTATCTTTCGTTAGTTATAATTACCGCAAATCGCAAACAACAATGAAAAAGGGAAAAATGAGAACACCGAAAAAAGATCAAATTCCAGATAGTGTTCAAGATCGCATTTTGGAATCAGCCTTGAAGCTTTTCAGCCAAAAAGGGTATGCGGCTTCCATCCGTGAAATTTCCGAGGCATCGGCGACGACTCTGCCCTCCATCTATTATCACTTTAAAAACAAGGAGGGGCTTTACCAGAAGTTGATGCTCAATCGGCTTTCGGAACTGGAGTCCTTGACGGAAATTGACGATCATTTTCCCGGAAGCGTAGGAGAAAAGCTGAAAATATTCGTTGTGACCACCTATCGCAAACTAATCGGCTCTGATGATGATATGGCTTTTTTCCGGCTCCTGACGGTTGTTTCCTACGGCCCTCCAAACAGCACGCCCCCATTCGATATTGAACCTTATTATCGGAAGCTCCGCGAATACATCACCAATATCATCGCAAGCGGAATAGAAAGCGGAGAATTTCGTTCCTGGAATCCCGAACATATGTCAACCATTGTTCTGGGTACAGTGCAGCAAGTGATCTCTGACATCCTGTGTTTCGGAACAAGCAAAGAAAAGAGTCAAAAGACTCTGGAAGATGTTATCGACCTGATTTTAAGCGGATTTCGAGGGGAGTAGCGAAACATCCCATCGGTCTTGAGCGCAATGATTAATCTGCCATTTTTGATGGACAATAGCCCGGCCCACCGGAAATCACGGTGGGCCGAGCCATCTCATTGCCTATCTTGTCGAATCTCGGCGATATTCACTTATTCCTTTTTTTCCGAGCCGGACATCACGATCGCGTCCCCCCAATTCTCTTCCATTGACAATCCTTGATTGTACCCATCCACGAACTGCCACTCTTTAGGGTTGTCGCCGCTGTACGGCGCTTCGGCCGGAGATGTTACGTTGAGCGTATTGAACAGCCGGCACCATGACTCGAGCATCCCGATCCAGCCGATGACTCTCAGGACCCCGCGTAAACTCCAGGCTTGCTCAGCCTCCTTGTACAGTTCGTCGGTCATCTTGTTGTCGAGTACGGCCTTGGTGAATTTGATCCCCAATCGCTCCCCATCGTTCCATGTGTCATGATCCGGGTAGTCCAACATCGCGAACTTCAGCGGGTCAAAACCCTTTATTTGGGAATGAATAAAAAGAGCACTGTGTAATTGCCACTGGCATTGGTGATACTTTGCGACCACATACCACATCGCGGTCCAGGGGGTGTTGACCGTGCAATAATCGCCAACCTGCGGCGCGGCCTCACGTACGAGGCCGATTATTCCCATCGTGAAGTCAATGCTCCAGAATTGCATCATCTTAGGATCGTGTGCAAGCATTTTGTAGCCATATGATGCCTCGACTCCGGCCGCACTGTTCACCCACTGCAAAAGCATTTTTTCAATAGTATCCTTATCGTCCTCGGTCATGTAAGGCAGGTCTTCCATGTCAGAACGCTTATGGATCAGCTTAATACGGGCGCCCTCCGGCTGAATAGTGCATTTTAGATCCTTGCCTGTCTTTTTTTTCTTTTCCATTTGCTTGTCTCCTTTTGAAGGTTTGATTTGGCCTTTATGGCTTTAGTCCGGTTTGTCTTGCTTTTTCACTGTTGCTATATTGACTATTGACGTAAACAGTATTGAAAAGAAGTATGAATTGGTATTGGGAGGATCACGCGCCATGACTGTTTCTCCATGTTTTTATGTTACTTTCCTTTGGTGAACAAATATTCAAGGCCTACTTTTTCCCGGCCGATCCAGGGAACCGGCATTGCAATATTTCTTCCCAGGCTGCTATGCGAGTCCAGATAATCGCGCGCCCAACTATCACCAAAATTAAAGACGCCCATATCGGGAATAAAGGGCGATAGCACTTCATTGGTTCTATACAAACGCCCCTTTTGATCGTAGTTTTCTATGAGGCGCAGTTGGAACGTTTCTTTATCGATGAAAAGCATTCTGTGGCCGTAGACAAAGTTCTTATCAAGTATCGTCATCTTAATGACATACACGGGTCTGCGTTCCCATTTTAAATTGTGGTATTCCAAGCCTTTCTTGGGTGACGTAAGATATGCAGATCCATCGTGGTTGTTGGGTAAAAGCAGTTCCTTTTCAGCAATGATTTCCAATTTCGATGGAAAAACAGACGTGGACAACTTTTGTTCAAGCAGCATGCCGTCAAGATATATGATGTCACCTCCACCGATGGAGTCTTGAACATCGGTGGACGACATAAGGCGAACCCGTCTGAGCGTATTGACATAAATCATTAACTGATCATACTTTTCGGAATCAACATAGCTCAGACGGCTGATGATATTTCCGAACACATCTCTGGGAGCGATGAATCTGTAAGCTTGGGCTTCAAATTCACCCCGCTCTTGAGCGTCTTTGTCAAACCACCCCAAAGGCGCCATGACTCTGCCCTGAAGTTTGAGGACCCAGTCGCCGATGACATTGTAAACATCTTCTCTCAGCGACGACGTCCATCCCCGGCTATACGAAAGAATGTATTTGCTGTCCCAGCCCCAATATCTCTTAAGCCAATTGTAGTAAATTTGATTGGCTTTGAAATTTCCCTCCGGTTTAGGGTATGGGTAGCCGGCTATGTAGGTGTCTTCTTTTATGATGCCTGTTTTGTCGTCCAACATGGTTTTCCCCATATGCTTTTTTGTTGCTTCTGCTATGGGTAGCGCATAGTAATATTGTTGTGTCGGAACGATCGTTATTTCCGGAAAGTTGCCGGCCAACGGGGGGGCGCCCGGTTTGAAACGGTCATAGTGATGCGCTGTCATAAGCGTCTTAAGCCCCGGGTGCTGTTCCTTATCTTTGTGAGAATACGTGCCCGGCTTAATCTCCGGGGCGGTCTTGTTGACGACATCCGGAGACCTAAAACCTACGATTTCAGCCCACAAATTCTTCATAGTCTCGATATCGTAACTTAAATTCGCATAAACGTCCGGCGGCAAAGTTTTCTTTAAATTGAAATCATCTGATAAATACCACGGTCTGGGATCATCATAAAATGCCTTATTGTTTTCAATGTCCTTATACGTGAAGACTCTAAATTCTTCTTCCGCCCATGATGTCGTCGACATCATCGTCGAAACAATAAATGCAAACCAACAACATATGATAGAAAATTTCACACATTTCATGTCTTTCTCCTTTCAAAAAAAAACATCATCGATTGAGGTTTGAAATCATCATCAATGCCTTTTCTGGAATCAACCCCACCTGTAGTCAATCTTGAAAAAGATTTGATTTTTGTTGTCAAATAGTTGTTGTCCCGCCCCTTCCTTTTTTCCTGTCCAGTACTGAGCCCCCAGCGTAAACTGCCACTGGTAGTCAAG
>JABDRH010000520.1 GCA_013041835.1 Desulfatitalea sp.
TGTCAACGCTTTCAACAGCCTGATGTTGATCGACGACCCCGCTTATGTCGACCCCAATCGGGTAGTCAATGATAGTGAGCCCGGCGCCGCGCAAAGCAGCGGCGGTGGAGATGGTGGGGGATGTCTCGTTAGCATGGTGATGTTTTAACAAAGAAAAAAAAGATCCGCCTGAATTGTGGTCTTTCCCCCAACATTGAGGTTTGGAAGACGTTTACAGATGCGATGACTTTTTTGAGCCGGTTTGCTATAAGACCGCTTGAGCATTGAACTTGCAACAAAACCGGCTGCCAATGTGAATCCGCATAACGATCAGTTGTTTAAACGAAATGCATCAGGCGTTGCCCTGGTGGAATTTTTTTGGGGCCTCGGATTCCCGGTTCTCATCGAGTCCACCTTCCTGCAACTCCTTTTAAAGCACCTGGGGGCCGGAGATTTCCTGATCGGCCTGGTTCCGGCCATACTCCTGGCGGGTATTTCCCTGTTGCCTCTTTTTTCCAGCTATCTGACCCGCAATCATGAGCGCAAACGGCCCCTTGTGCTCGGCCTGCACGTCGTATCCTCCTTTGCCGTCCTGGCATTCGGCATTTTTCTATTCGGTGTGCGCGATCAGGCCCTTATCCTTCCAGTTTTTTTTATCTCCTATGTCGTCTTTTCCGCGTGTATCGGGCTGACCTTTCCAGTGTGGCTCAATTTTCTAGTCAAAATTTTTTCGCCCACCAGGAGCGTCCAGGGACTGGCCATCATGTACGCCGCCCAGAACTGCTCAAAAATCATCTCCAGCCTGTTCATTATCAAAGTGGTGGCGTCCTATTCCTTTTCCCTCGTGTCGGCCGCCTGGATTTTTCTCACGGCCGGCCTGTTTTTTCTTTCAGGTTCTTTTTGTTTTCTGTTGACCCGTGAACTACCCGCAACCGAACCCATGCCGCCTTCAGGCGTCACTTTTTTCAGGCATACCCGCAATGGCATATCGGACATCATCCGCAATAAAAACCTGCTTAAATACATGGCAGGGGATATGGACCACTACATCGTACTGACCGTTATCAGCTTTTACGCCAATTACGCCACCCAGTACTTCGGCATCCCGAATTACGCAGCCGCCGGGCTTTTTGTTTCTTTCATTTACTCGGGCGCGATTCTGGCCAACATCGCCCTGGGAACCCTGAACCTGCTCAGCTTTAAACAAAAATATCTCTCGACGAAGATCTGTGCCCTGATCGTACTGATCGTGCTCACCGCAGCGCCCATGCTGCCGGGATTTCTCCTGGCCAGCATGCTGATGGGGTTTTGCCGGGGCACCCGCAGCATTATCTACTCCCCGGCCGTCAAACAGTTTTCAAACAAGGTGGATGCCACCAGCCATTTTGCCATCATGCCGCTGCTGACCCTTGGCTTTGGCTGCGGGTTTCCCCTCTTTTTCGGACACATGCTGGAACGACTGAACCACCTGGGCGCCGGCGCATATCAGATCATGTTCGGCGTGTGCGGTTTGTGTGTCGTGCTTTCCCTTGTCATCGGAGTGTTTGTCGACTTTTCGCCATCTTCGTTGCCCACTCACAGTCACTCCTGACCGCCTGCTGATGGGCCGTCACACAGGTGGCGGCTTTTGCAGCAGTTGGACCTCGTCGCTTTCGGCAATTTCCTATGGATTATGAAATACGAGTTCTTCAAGGCTACTCATCGGCTCATCGACAGATATGACGAGAATCGCTTCGGAATCCTCCAAAATGAATTGGGGATTGTAAATCGAATCGACAACGGCTATCGGCTCCCATGTATACAGATCGTATTCATAAACCGAAGCATCGGACCCTGCAACAATGATTGTTTGATTGGTTTCATTGATCGACAAATCATTTATCGCGACGCCCAAGGAAGTCAGGTTGGCGACAAACGCCATCTCCGGTGCGGAAAATACATCGCCGCTGCGCGTGATCAGGTAGTTTCCATCCGGCGTGGCCCAGACGTTTGCCCCTATGCGGTAAGCGCCGTGGTATGGCGAATCGATGTCGGCCACGATACCGGCGCCACTGATGTCGAATCGTTGAATATCCGATAAAACCGCATCCGCGGCAAACACCCAGTTTTCCGATGGGTGCAAGGCAAGCCGGGACCATTTACGAATGCCGGCACGGCCTAACGGGTCACCGGTCCGGGCATCATAGGCGCAGATATCGGTCGACTGACCGGAACCGGAGGAAACAATGAGCTTGCCGGTGCTAGTCACGACCAGGTCATATGGGTCCGCAGCAATTTGCATCGTGTTCACGTGCGCTTGCCGCTGCAGGTCGATGACCGCGATGTAGCCGTTTTGGTCCTCTTTCCACCAATCATCGCGATGTGCTTGCGCCCGCAGGCCAACATACAATTGGCCGTCATCCGGCGATATCGCCATGCGTTCAGGCATCGCGTCGAATTCAAAATACTTCTCGGTAAAACCGGTCACCAGGTCGACGACATACAGGCGCCGGGCATCCTTGTCGGTGATATAGGCTTTGGAGCGTCTCCGGTCGACTTTTTCCGCTGTGACATTGAACTGTAATAGGAAGGCTGTGCTGTCCCGCACGCTTGTGCCGGTATCCACGCGCTGGCGGATAGTGATGCGCTGCGAGATGCTGTGCGTCAAGCCTCCGGAATCCTTTACCTGCAACCGTACAAATTGGGTTCCTGGCAAATCAAAGTCATGACTGAAAACGCTGTCGGCGCTAAAATGCGTATCCCAAACCCCGTCGCCGTTGATGTCCCAGCGATAACTCAGGGCCGATGCGTCTTGTGCGTCACTGCTGGCCGACGCATCGAAGACATAGGTGTCGGAGGTGTCCCCGTCTCCGGGGAAATGGCTGAACGCCGCCCGGGGCGCGGTGTTCTCGCCGCATGCCGGGCAGGGGTGTGCTGTTTGCACGAGCTGATAGCCCGCCGCGCCCTGGCGGGGAGAAATCGCAATGAGGTTTTGCCCCGAAACGATGACCCGGTCGGCATGGTCAAA
>JABDRH010000523.1 GCA_013041835.1 Desulfatitalea sp.
CGTGTGGGCAGCGCAATGGCAGCCAGAATTGCCCCCACGCGCGCTTTATCCAATGCATCCGTTCGGCATTGCGCCAACGCATCGCGCACCGAGTACAGCAACCATTTGAACAACTCGTCCCAATCCGCCACCGCTTCGCCATACCCAGGAAACTGGTCCGGATCAAACCGAAACCCATCGACCAGGCAGGCCCGTTTCCCATAGGCCGCGTCCACGCCCTTTAAAGGATCATAGATCCACGGGAACACCTCCGATAACCGGCCCGTGGACACATCGACCGCCGCATCCACCCGCCCGACGATGTTTTGCCAAAACGCATCAATGCCCACCGCTCCGGGAAAAACCCCGGACATGGAAACAACCGCAATCTGTGGCGACCTGTTCATCTTCCGTCGAATCTACTCATCTGATTTGATTTAAAATCACAGTCCTTAGCCGAGGCATTTCATTTTGGCAAGGAGAAACAAGTCAAAAACGATCTAATTTTGTACAACAAAAAGGTCAATTATTTTATATTGACACATCAACAAGATATTGTATGTTTTCTCGGTGTGTTCAGGTGCATGTATGCAGTACTCCATTATTACAGCAATGAAGGAGGGAAGATGAGAAAAAAGGCTATGGCTGTCGTTACAGCATTGACTGTGGCACTGATGATGACTTGGGCCGTTCCCGCCATCGCGGCCGACATGGGCAAAATCAACATCAACACGGCAAATGCAGAAGAGCTGATGACCCTCAAAGGCATCGGTGAATCCTATGCCAAGAGCATCATCGAATACCGTGAAACGAACGGCCCATTCCAGACCGCCGAGGATCTTATGAAGGTCAAAGGCATCGGTGAAAAGACGATAGCGAACAACAAGGACCGAATTATAACAGCTGATCAATAACAACGTACCAGAATTCCAAAACAATCCAGAAATCGCGCCGCCCCCGGTTTCTGGATTGTTTTCATTTTCATGGTTGACAAGAAAGCCACCTTGTGTTCAATTGCTGAACATGTATATTGATTCAACCCATGGATCAGGAAGAAAGCTGATACTCGAACCCTACTTGGTTAACATCTGGCACTAATTCGAACACCATTCTTCCCAATAAAAACAGAGCTTTTGCATGTGGATTACGATGCAGCGGATATCACGCTGATGTAATTTACCAAGCGGAGCTATCTATACCTTGAAATAGCCTCTATGAAAAAACAAATCCTGGTCGTAGGCGGTTGCGGATATATTGGAACCCACATGGTAAAGGCGCTCCTCGACGCAGGTTACGAAGTACTGACCCTCGACAACTTGTCAACCGGCCATAGGGAATTTCTTCCCGGAGGGCAGTTTGTATTTGGCGACATTCGAGATTCAGCATTGCTCGACAAGGTATTCACAGGGCACACGATTAATGCCGTTATGCACTTTGCTGCCCTGATCGAAGTCCGGGAGTCAGTTAAACTGCCGCTAAAATATTATCAGAACAACGTCTCCGCGACGATCAACCTTCTGGATGCCATGGCTCGGCACAACGTTGACAAGTTTATATTTTCATCCTCGGCAGCGGTCTATGGGGAGCCGGAATACATTCCCCTCGATGAAAACCATCCCTGTCGACCAACAAATCCCTATGGCAGAACAAAATTAATGATTGAAGAAGTCTTAAGCGACACAGCCCGAACAGGAAAGATAAAATATACAGCCCTGCGCTATTTCAATGCCGCAGGCGCGGACAACAGCGGAACCATCGGCGAAAACCACACGCCGGAAAGCCACCTGATTCCGTTGGTGCTGCAAGTCGCTTTGGGAAAAAGGGACAACATTACGATCTTTGGCAGCGATCACGATACCCCGGACGGCACATGCATCAGGGACTACGTCCATGTGAACGATCTTGCCCAGGCGCACCTTTTAGCCCTGAAAGCATTGGAAAATGGCATCACCAAAGCCGCCTACAACCTCGGCACCAGCCGTGGGTATTCCGTACTGGATGTCATTAAAACCGCAAGAAAAATCACCACAAATACCATCCCTGCCCGACAAGCAGAAAAGCGCCAGGGCGATCCTGCCGTGCTGGTTGCATCTTCTGAAAAAGCGAAAAAGGAACTCGGCTGGCACCCCCAATATGAAAACCTGGACGCTATCATCGAAAGCGCATGGAAGTGGCATCAAAAGCAAATGATCCCAAATGATGCAACTACAGGGTGAACAATGAAAACATTTTATACCGATTTTTCAGTTGAACTGACTGAAGCACTGAACTGCACCAGATCAACCTATAAAGGCAAAGATATATCGGCCGACCAGGCCATGGATATCTGGGCGGACGAGACCCACCGGATCGCTCAAAACAATGGTACGATATTCTTGGCCGGCAACGGTGCAAGCGCAACCATGGCCGAACATTTCGGTACGGATGCCATGAAAAACGGCAAGCTGAAAACCATCAATTTTTCCGAAACTTCCTATCTTACCGCCATCAGCAACGACATCTCCTACGATGCGGTATTTCTTCTTAAATTAGAGCGTTTTGGCAATCCCGGTGATATGCTTATTACCATATCAAGCTCCGGCAACTCCCCGAACATCGTCAACGCCATAAAGTATGCAAAAGAAAACAAAATCTTTTGTACCACGCTTTCGGCAATGAAACCTGACAACCGTTCCCGCAAATTCGGTGACCTGGCCTTCTATGTTCCCGCCAAAACATACGGAATAGCTGAATCCGCTCACAGTGCTGTTTTACACTGCTGGCTTGACACCTACCTTGACAAGTACCTTGGCGGAAGGCAGTGATGTGCCATAACGGCACGATCATAGCACAGTGGCATTGATCCCGAATCGATCATCGAAATGATGGAACAACAAGAATTAAAAACGCTTAAAATCATAGAGGCAATTGAAAAGGATAACTCCCAAAGCCAACGGGAACTTGCCAAAAGGCTTGGCATATCCCTAGGGCTAGTCAACTCATTGCTGAAGAAAATCGTACAAAAAGGCTATTTTAAGGTCACCACCATTCCGAAAAATCGTATTAGATTAATCCTCACCCCAAAAGGATTCTCAGAAAAAATTTCACTCACATATCGCTATCTAACGCACGCCGTCAATTACTATACCGAATTGCGTGAAAAGCTGTGCAGCATAGTTCAAAGAATCGATGAGGAGAATCAGAAGACCATCGTTATCTACGGTGCAAATGAACTGACGGAAATAATTTGTTTGATACTCAAAGAATATGAACTTGAACTGCTCAGCATCGTGGACGATGAAAAGGCCGGTCAAAAAATGTTTGGCATGACCATCGCTGATTCATCCTTCCTGGACAAGAATTCATTTGATGCTGTAATTGTAACACAAATGAACTCGAATCGTGAGGCAATGATGCCCATCCTTGAATGCAGTGTCCGAGAGAATAGGATATATCGAATCTACTGATTATGGTGATCCAACTTAAGTTTTTTTCAGACATAATATATTGTTTAATAGCCACATTGTTATGTAACTAAAGTTTCCCATAAAAGTTACGCCGCCATGCGCAGTAGTACTTCCACAATCGAATTTACTGCTGATTTGCTCGGCCCTAAGGAAAGTCTACTAAAATTATCCGCCATGGCCGCTTTTGTAATCA
>JABDRH010000528.1 GCA_013041835.1 Desulfatitalea sp.
GAGGTAGCCTGAACCAATGGCAATGCCCACGGCCAGGGTACGTTCCTTGGCGCGGCCGGTGGCGTCCTGGAATATGGCATAACTGGAGTTAATGCCGCTGCCGTCCAGAAAGTTGAGGCGCACGTTGCGGCCAGAACCTTTAGGGGCCACCAGGATTACATCAATATCCGCCGTCGGAATGATTTTGGTCTGGTCCTTGTAGACAATGGAAAAACCGTGGGAGAAATAGAGCGCATCACCCGGGTTCAGGCATTTTTTAACGTTGTCCCAGGTGGCCATCTGGCCGGCGTCCGAGAGCAGATACTGGATAATGGTGCCGCGTTTGGCCGCCTCCTCCACGGAAAAGAGGGTCTTGCCGGGTACGAAGCCGTCGGCGACCGCCTTGTCCCAACACGCTTTGTCGCCTTCCCACTGACCAATGATGACCGGAAAGCCATTGTCGCGCATGTTCAAGGCCTGGGCCGGTCCTTGAACGCCATAACCCAGCACGGCAATGGTCTCGTCGGCCAGTACCTGTCGCGCCTTTTCCAGGGTAAACTCTTCGGATGTGATCACTTCTTCCGCAACGCCGCCAAAATCGATTTGTGCCATGGTTCTCTCCTGTTAATGGTCTTTGATGGCCCCGAGGGCCGCAATTTATATTGATGATTGAATTAGATGCCTTTTTTCGGTTCCCGGTATAGAGCAACAGTGCCGGTGCGTGCAATCTTTTTAATACCCATGGGTCGGAGTAGACCGATTAGGGCAGCCATCTTGTCTTCGTCGCCGCTGGCTTCGATGGTGTAGTGGTTGGAGGCCACATCGATTACCTTGGCGCGGAACAGGTTGACCAGGCGCAGGATTTCATCCCGGTTTTCCGGCCGGGCATGCACGCAGATCATCGCCATTTCCCGGCGTACGGCGCGGTCGTCGGACATGTCGCGCAGCTTGATGACATTGATCAGCTTGCGCAGTTGTTTTTCGATCTGCTCGAGCAGTGGCTTGTTGGCCTGGGTGACCATGGTGATGCGCGATATTTTGGGGTCCATGGTTTCGGCCACGCAAAGGCTGTCGATGTTGAATCCACGCCCGCTGAAAAGCCCCACCACCCGGGAAAGCACACCCGGCTCGTTATCCACCAGCATGGTTAACGTATGTTTTTTTGCGTGCATGTTTAAATTCCTGCTTTGGTGTTGTACTCGATTCAGAAGTAAAAAAAGTCTTCTGGGTACGTGTACGAGTACGATCACGCGTACGAAGAACACTTGGTGCTAGACCAACAACATATCCGTAATCGCTTTTCCCGCCGGCACCATGGGGTAGACGCACTCATCGGTTGCCACCATGAACTCCATGATGACCGGGCCTTTGATATTCAGCCCCTGGGTCAGGGTGGCTTCCACTTCTTCGGGGCGAGTGGCGCGCAGGCCATGGGCGCCGAAGGCTTCGGCCAGTTTCACGAAGTCGGGTGCGTGTTCGGCGATGGTGTGGGCATAACGCTTATCGTAAAAGAGTTGCTGCCACTGCCTTACCATGCCCAGGCAGTTATTGTTGAGAATCACTACCTTTACCGGCAGGCCGTACTGTACGGCGGTGGCCATCTCCTGGATGTTCATTTGAATACTGCCGTCGCCGGCGATATCCACCACCACGCGATCGGGAAAGCCCACTTGGGCGCCGATGGCAGCCGGCAGCCCGAAGCCCATGGTGCCCAGGCCACCCGAGGTGATAAATTGCCGGGGACGGTCATAGTGGTAGAATTGTGCCGCCCACATTTGGTTTTGGCCTACCTCGGTGGTGATGATCGCCTCACCCCGGGTCAATTCGTACAGCTTTTCGATGACATACTGAGGCTTGATGGTCTCATCGCGTTGATAGACCAGTTTGTGCTCGTCACGCCAGATGGCGATTTGTTCCAGCCACGGGGCGCGCTGCCCGTTATCCGCCGCCAAGTTTTCTTCCGCCACCATGCGGTTCAGTGCCAGCAGACTGTTTCTGCAATCGCCGACAACCGGTACCGCCACCGGGATGTTTTTACGGATTGATGTCGGGTCGATATCGATATGAATGATTTTGGCCTGTGCCGCAAAACAATCGGTCTTTCCGGTCACCCGGTCGTCGAAACGTACGCCCACCGCAATCATCAGGTCGCAATTGGAGATCGCCATGTTGGCCCGATACGTGCCGTGCATGCCAAGCATACCGAGCCATAGGGCGTCTGAGCCGGGAAAGGCGCCCAGACCCATGAGTGAGGAGGTGACCGGTATTTTTAACGTATGCGCCAGCCGGATCAACGCTTCCGAACCCTGGGACCCGATGACGCCGCCGCCGCTGAAGATAACCGGTTGGCGAGCTTGCTTCATCAGTTCCATGGCCTTTTGCAGTTGCTTCACATTCGGCTGATAGGTTGGATTGTAGGACTTGATGCTCACCGTGTCGATGGGCTGATAGTCGGTCTTGGCCGTGCCCACGTCCTTTGGAATATCCACCAGCACTGGCCCAGGGCGGCCGCTGCGGGCGATATGAAAGGCTTCTTTGAGCATCCGGGCCATGTCTTCCACCCGCTTGACCAGGTAGTTGTGTTTGGTGCACGGCCTTGTGATGCCCACGATGTCCACTTCCTGAAAAGCGTCGTTGCCGATCAGTTGGGTGGGCACCTGGCCGGTGATTACCACCAGGGGAATGGAATCCAGGTAAGCGGTGGCTATGCCGGTGACGGTATTGGTGGCGCCCGGTCCGGACGTCACCAGGCAAACGCCGACCTGGCCGGTGGCCCGGGCATACCCGTCCGCGGCGTGCACCGCGCCTTGTTCGTGTCGCACTAGAAAGTGCCTGATGTCGCAGCGGATCATCTCGTCATACAAGTCAATGACGGCACCGCCGGGAAAGCCGAAGATGATGTCCACGCCTTCTTCTTTCAAGATTTCCATCAAAATTTGTGCGCCGGTAAGTTCCATGTCGCTTCACCTAAAACCCGCTGGGCGGGCAGCTTTAATGATGAACGTGTGACGGGCGGTCGGCATGTTACTTCACGACCGCCCCGCAATCGGCCGATCCGACCATCCTGGCGTAGCGGGCCAGGTAGCCGCGCTTGATTTTCGGTTCCGGCGGTTGCCAGGTGCGGCGCCGACGTTCCAGTTCGCGTTCGTCGACCTCAAGACGGATTTGCTTATCGGTAATATTGATGGCGATGGTGTCGCCCTCTTTAACAAAGGCCAACGGTCCACCCTGGGCCGCTTCGGGCGAGATATGGCCGATGGCCGCGCCGCGTGTGCCGCCGGAAAAGCGGCCGTCGGTGAGCAGGGCCACCTGGCCGTCCAGGTCCATGCCGGCAATGGCCGAGGTGGGCGTGAGCATCTCGCGCATGCCCGGACCGCCCTGGGGACCTTCGTAGCGCAATACGATCACATCTCCGGGATTGATTCGGCCGCCTAGAATAGCGGACGTGGCCTCATCCTCGGAATCGAACACCCGGGCCGGTCCCTGGTGGCGCATCATCTCTTCGCGCACGGCGGTCTGTTTGACCACGCAACCATTGGGGGCCAGGTTGCCATACAATACGGCGATACCGCCGGTTTGATGATAAGGCGAATCCAGGCTGCGAATCACTTCTTCATCGCGTATGGCCACTTGGTCGATATTGTCGGCCACCGAGTTGCCGGTGACGGTCAGGCAGTCCCCGTTGATGTGCCCGCCTTCGGCCAACGCCTTGATGACGGCCTGGATGCCGCCGGCCCGGTCCAGGTCTTCGACGTGGTGGGCGCCACCCGGGCTTAACGCGCACAGGTGCGGTGTCTTTTGGCTGATTTCATTGATCAACTTCAGGTCGAAAGGCACGCCGGCCTCCTGGGCGATGGCGGACAGATGCAACACGGTGTTGGTGGAACAGCCCAGCGCCATGTCCACGGCCATGGCATTCTCAAAAGCACGCC
>JABDRH010000539.1 GCA_013041835.1 Desulfatitalea sp.
CTGGTGGACCGTCCGGGCCACGATGCCCGTTTCTTGTTGCTGGGCTCTGCATCTCCCTATCTGGTGAAAGGGGTGTCTGAATCTCTGGCGGGAAGGATCGGATTCGTGGACCTCTCCGGCTTTCACCTTTGGGAAGTCGGTGCTGAGCAACGTGATAAATTATGGACAAGAGGCGGTTTTCCCAGAGCATTTTTATCCGATTCCGAACAGGGAGCTATCCGGTGGCGCGAAGATTTCATTCGTTCTTTTCTTGAAAGAGATATTCCACAGCTCGGCATCACCGTTCCCGCTGAAACCCTGAGGCGATTCTGGACTATGGTTGCCCACTATCACGGACAGGTATGGAACGGAGCAGAATTCGCCCGGTCTCTGGGCACTGCGGAAAACACCGCGCGGCGCTATCTCGATATTCTCGCGGGCGCCTACATGGTGCGGGTGCTGCCGCCATGGTTTGAAAACCTCAAAAAAAGGCAGGTCAAGGCGCCCAAAATATACATCCGTGACAGCGGCTTGCTCCATATGCTGCTACACGTACCCGTCTTCGATGATTTGCGAGGTCACCCCAAACTCGGGGCCTCGTGGGAGGGGTTCGTTCTGGAAAATATTCTCCAGACTTTCCGAACCAGAGATGCCTATTTTTGGAGAACACACGGCGGCGCGGAACTCGATCTCATGATAACGATTCGTGGGAAAAGGCATGGTTTTGAGATAAAATACACGGACGCCCCAGGCAGAACGCGATCGATGCACGTGGCCATTAGCGATCTTGAACTTGAACACCTGTGGGTGGTATACCCCGGGAATCAATCCTACCCTCTCGATAGCAACATTACCGCCGTTCCGCTGGACGAGATTTCCCGCCTGGGGAATAGTGGGAATAGGGGACATCCATAAATTTATCAATAAGTCGATCCACTGAGACAAGAAGCCGGCTGCTTTGTTCTACCGAGCAACCTTGTGGATCAACAAGATAACTGGCCGGCGAAAGAACTGCCTAGAGGGTGCTGAATGTACGATGTTGTTTGCGCTTTGGCCCAAAACGCAACGCAATCCGACACACACTGATTTCAAGCCGAGCCCCTGACGCAACGTGCGGCAGGATGCGAAAAAGATCGTGGCGTTATTTCGTATTCCACTGTAAACTGGCACTGTTTTGTCTGTTGCTCCCACTGCGCATCATCTATGCGCTGATGCCTTTCGTATTGGCGTGAAAGCGGCGTGAATCTTGACAACCCGCACCGGACTGGATTAATTAGACCAATTTTGCATTAGATACGATGGCGATGACATGCGGAGGCGCGATCAGCCTCCGCTGCTGCTTTGTAAACACCACGAGAAAGGAAAAAGGATCAAATGGCGGCTGGTAAGAAAACTGAAAAAGAGAAACCCCTGGACAGGATGACGGCCATCGAATTGCGTGAAGTGGCCAAAAATATCGAGGGCATCGTCGGCGTTCACGGCATGAACAAACCTGAATTGCTGGCCGCCATCAAGAAGGACCAGGGTATCGCGGATACGGCCAAGCCCAAATCCGGGGCTTCCACCAAAGAGTTGAAGAGCAAGATCAAGGCCTTGAAGGCGCAACGCGGAGATGTCCTGGCTGCCGAGGATAAGGTGATGGCGGCGCGTGTCCGTCGCAAGATTTCACGCCTGAAAAAAAAGACACGCCGAGCTGCCTGATCCGAATGTTTTGTTTGTGGGTTAACCCAAAGGCTGGAGCTCCTGGATTTGTACGATAGCCGTGCGCTGCTGGACAGCATCCATCGATTCACCCAAAGCCTGGAAGCCGAGAAAAACTACTCTGCCCACACGCTGCGGGCGTATCGCAAAGATCTCAGGGAGTTTGCCCTCTATGTGGCCGGCGGGTCGGAAGGGCGGGGACACCTGGATGAACGCGTGCGGCAGGTGCGCATCGATCAGGTGGATGCCATGCGGATCAGGGGATTTTTGGGACATCTGCATGGTCGCAACAGCAAAGCGACCATGGCCCGAAAGCTTTCCGCCGTACGCTCCTTGTTTCGATACATGCACAAGCTGGGTTGCATTGAAGAGAACCCGGCCGATGCCGTGGCGACGCCCAAACATGGCAAGCCCTTGCCGACGCTGCTCACCGTGGACGACCTGTTCCGCATGTTGGACAACGTCCCCAACGCCGATCTTTTGGGCCTGCGCAACCGTGCCTTGCTGGAAACCCTTTACTCTTGCGGCGTGCGTGTGTCGGAGCTGGCCGGTCTGAATGTGGCGCATGTTGATCAGGCCAATGGCCTTATACGTGTGCTTGGCAAAGGCAACAAAGAGCGTATCGTGCCCATCGGCCAAAAAGCGTTGCACGCCATTGCGAGTTACAGGCAGGCCCTGGCACAGTGCCATGTGGGGTCGGAAACCGCTGGCGGTGCCCTTTTTCTGAATAAAAACAAAGGACGGCTGACCCCTCGCTCTATCGCCCGGGTGGTGGATCAGTTCGCCCGGGCCTGCGGTCTGTCCGTGCCGGTATCACCCCATGCCCTGCGCCACTGCTTTGCCACCCACATGCTGGACGCGGGTGCGGATCTGCGGGCGATACAAGAATTGCTGGGCCACAAGAGCTTGTCGACTACCCAGCGCTATACTCATGTGAGTATCAACCACCTCATGCAGGTGTATGACAAGGCCCACCCCAGGCGGTGAGCCGCAAAGAGTGCAAAATGACGGTAACTTCCCGAAATGAATTCCACATGCACGGCACCACGATCCTGGCGTTGCGCCATCGAGGACGGGTGGTGCTGGCCGGCGACGGCCAAGTCTCCATGAACAACACGGTGATCAAGCACCAGGCGCGCAAGGTCCGGCGCATTTACAACGATACCATCCTGGTCGGCTTTGCCGGCGCCACGGCGGACGCCATGAACCTGTCCGAGCGCCTGGAGGGCAAGCTGGAACGGTATAACGGCAACCTGACACGCGCTGCCGTGGAACTGGCCCGGGACTGGCGCACGGACAAGATGCTGCGCCGTCTCGAAGCACTGATGATCGCCGCCGATTCTCAAAAGCTGTTTCTCATCTCCGGTACGGGAGACGTGATCGAACCCGACGAAGGTGTGATCGGCATTGGTTCCGGCGCCACTGCCGCCCAGGCGGCCGCCGTGGCGCTTTTGCACCATAGCACGCTGGAGCCGCGCGCCATTGCCGAGGCGGCCATGGCGATCGCCGCGACCTTGTGCGTGTACACCAATAACCAAATCACTATCGAAGAGTTGACTGACCATGCAGGACCTAAAACCGTTTGAAATCGTTGACCGGCTGGATCGATACATCATCGGCCAGGACAAGGCCAAACGTTCGGTGGCCATTGCCCTGCGCAACCGGTGGCGCCGCCAACAAGTGCCCGAAGGGCTGCGCGATGAGATCGCACCCAAGAACATCATTCTCATCGGGCCCACCGGTGTGGGAAAAACCGAAATTGCGCGACGGCTTTCCCTGATGACCGATTCGCCATTCTTCAAAGTGGAGGCTTCCAAGTTTACCGAGGTCGGCTATGTGGGGCGAGATGTCGAATCCATGGTGCGCGACCTGGTGGAGTTGACCGTCAATACCATGCGCCAAAGGGAGCAGGAAGCCGTACAGGAGAAAGCCCGCAGCGTGGCGGAAGAGCGTATGCTCGACCGGTTGCTGCCGCCGCGCTCAGCCGAAACGGGCAGCGCCAATCGGGGCAGTGACGGCGAGTCGGCTTTGGAAGTGGTGAGTGCGAGCGAAGACGCCCGGCCCAACACCCGTGAAAAGCTGCGCCGCATGCTCCGGGACGGCAAATTGGACAACCGTTATGTGGATCTGGATCTTCCCGACCGCGCCATGCCCATGGTAGAGTTTTTTTCCAATGTGGGCATGGAAGAGATGGGCATCAATTTCAAGGATATGCTCGGTAACCTGATGCCCAAGAACGTCAAGCGCCGCAAGATCAAGGTGCCCGAGGC
>JABDRH010000541.1 GCA_013041835.1 Desulfatitalea sp.
CAGGTAACCTTCACCGCCCGGACCGAAATCGATGCCCGGAGTAACGCCCACGCAGGCATGCTGCAAAATATCGAAGGCCAAGGCGTAGGAGTCGCGTGAAATATGCCGCGCATTGACGAATACGTAGAAGGCGCCCGTGGGCTCAACCTGAATATTGAATCCCATTTGACGCAGGCGCAGGATAATATAGCGACGCCGCTCGTTATAGACGGCGCGCATATGCGCCACATCGGCCTGGGCCTGGGGCAGGGTCAGGGCCGCGATGCCGGCTTTCTGGAGTGCGGCGCTGGCGGAGATAAAAAAATTCTGGTGGAGCTTTTGCAAGGCCCGGGCAAACGTTTTCGGCGCGATGACATACCCCAGGCGCAGCCCGGTCATGGCATAAAGCTTGGAAAATCCGTTGATGACGAAAGCGCGGTCGGTATACTCCAGGATCGAGTGCTCGCGGCCGGCATACACCAGGCCGTGGTAGATCTCGTCTGAAAGGATGTAAGGCCCCAATCCGGCGATGGCCGCCATGCGGTCGGCCGACAAGAGCGTGCCGGTCGGATTGGCCGGCGAGTTGATGAGGATCATGCGGGTGCGGTCGCCGAGCCTGTCCCGGATGGCTTCGGGCCGGTATTGAAAACCGTCCGCTTCACTTACCGGTACGCTGACGCAGCGGCCGTTGAAAAAAGTGATGAAATTGGGGTAGCAGGCGTAGTGGGGATCCGAAAGGATGACCTCATCACCCGCTTCGAGCAAGGCCGCGCAGGCCATGAAAATGGCCGGCGAGCTACCCGAGGTGACCACGATCTGGTCCGGGTCCACCGAAACCGCGTACTTTTCATGATAGTGGGCGCTGATAGCCTCGCGCAACGCCGGCATGCCCAGACTGTGGGTATAATGGGTGCAGCCCTCGGCCAGCGCCTGTGTCACGGCCTCGATGATACAAGCCGGTGTTGAAAAATCGGGCTCTCCCACCTCAAGGTGCACGACATCTTCGCCCCGGCATTCCATCTCGGTGCACTTTTCCATCACGTCCATGACGATGAAGGATGACATGTTTTTCAGGCGTTGCGTTACCATGGACCGCAAGATATCATTTGTGAATGAACACGAATTAGACCACTTTATTCAAAGGATACTCGATGATCCCTTCCGCCCCATTTTTCAACAGGCGGGGGATCAAATCGCGCACCACGCTGGTTTCCACCACGCTCTCCACGGCGAACCAGGAGGATTGGTAAAGAGGGGCAACGGTGGGCGCGTTGAGGCTGGGCAACAAGCCGACCACGGCCTCCAGGTTCTCTTTCGAGACGTTCATTTTCAGACCCACCAGTTTTTCTCCCCGCAGGGCGCCCTTGAGCAGCAGGGCGATCTGCTTGATCTTCTCCTGTTTGGCCGGGTCCCGCCACGACTGGTGGTTGGTGATGAGTTGGGTGTTGGTCTGCATCAGTTCATGGATGATGCGCAAACCATGGGCCTTGATAGTGCTGCCGGTTTCGGTGACCTCGACGACGGCGTCGGCCAGACCTGAAACCACCTTGGCTTCAGTGGCGCCCCAGGAGAACTCGACTGACACATTGATGTTTCGTTCGGCAAAATAGCGTTTGGTGTAGCCGACCAATTCGGTGGCGATCTTTTTACCGTTCAAATCCGCTAGCTTTTTGACTTCGGAATCATAGGGCACGGCCAGTACCCAGCGCGCCGGGCGCGAACTCACCTTGGAATAGACCAGGTCGTCGACGACATGTACATCCGATTCATTTTCCGCGATCCAATCCTTGCCGGTCAGGCCGGCGTCCAAGGTGCCGCTTTCCACATAGCGGGACATCTCCTGAGCCCGACAGATGGCGCAGTCGATGGTATCGTCATCAATTTCAGGGAAATAGCTGCGCCCATTGACGTTGATGATCCATCCCGAACGCTTGAACAGGGCAATGGTGGCGTTTTGCAGGCTGCCTTTGGGCACCCCCAGTTTCAGCGGCAACGTCATTTTTGATATACCTCCTTGGGATCGAACAGCGGTTCGCCCACTACTTCGATGTTTTGGTCGTCGGTCACCCGTTTGTAAAAACAGCTTCGGTGACCCGTATGGCAGGCTGCGCCGCCCACTTGCGCCACCTTGAGCACCACGGTGTCATCGTCGCAATCGATGCGAATCTCCTTGACCAACTGCACGTTGCCCGAAGTGAGCCCTTTGGTCCACAGGGTTTTCCGGGTGCGGCTGTAAAAGGTGGCTTTGCCGGTGCGCAAAGTGGTTTCCCACGCCTCGCGGTTCATAAAGCCCACCATGAGTACCTCGCCATCGGCATGATCCTGCACCACAGCCGGCAGCAGGCCGTCCAACTTGTCAAAATCAAGGGCAATTGTCATTACCGCCTCCTGCTTTCTTAGATTCGCTCAATCTAAGAAAATGCATTTTTTAGCGTGTTTCAAGTACCGATTCTCACCCCCGGAGTCAATTCAATTCTCGGTCAATCCGAGATTCTTTTTCAAGGATATTGCCGACGTCCGCCATTCACGGCGCGTTTCGCCTGGCGTGGCTGTCGTGCAATTTGCGCGTTGCGTCGGGCCCGAGTTTGCCTTAATGTAAGAATTGTTTCGATAATTCGACGAGGAAAGAGGCTTATGCAATTGTCGATCTCAAGTGTTTTGTTCAAAAGCGGGTTGATCCTTCTGCTGATCTTGTGTGCGATGGCCGACGTCGTCGCGGCCGGCGAGCGGATCGATACCCTTCGCCGGAGTCTGGTGCGCATCTATACCGTGGCGCAATCCCCTGACTATTCAACGCCTTGGGCGCCTGGGAATGCCTCTGAAGGGTGGGGCACCGGTTTTGTCATCGCCAAGAAAAGGATTTTGACCAATGCCCACGTGGTCAGCAACGCCCGCTTCATCACCCTGGAAAAAGAAGACGACGCCCGACGCTACGAGGCACGCGTCAAGTTCATCGCCCATGACTGCGACCTGGCCATGCTGGAGGTGCTGGACCCCGACTTTTTCAAAGGCACCCAGGCCTTGCATCTTGGCGCCGTACCGGCCCTGGACTCCACGGTAACCGTCCTCGGCTACCCCATCGGCGGGAATCGGTTGTCGGTGACCCGCGGCGTGGTATCGCGGATTGACTACCGTGGCTATGCCCACTCCGGGGTGGATGCCCACCTGGTGGTTCAAATCGATGCGGCCATCAATCCGGGCAACAGCGGCGGCCCGGTAATTCAGGAAGATCAGGTCGCGGGCGTGGCCTTCCAGGGATACAGCGGCATGGTGGCCCAAAACGTCGGCTATATGATCCCAACGCCGGTGATCGAGCGGTTTTTAAAGGACGTCGCCGACGGGCGCTACGACCGCTATGTGGATCTGGGTTTTCAGCATTTTCCATTGATCAACGCCACCCAGCGGCGTGCGTTGGGATTAGGGCCGGGTGACTATGGCGTCATGGTTGGTGAAGTGATGCGGGCCGGCGCGGCCTATGGCCACCTGGAAACCGGCGATGTACTGCTGGCCATCGACGGATTGCCCATTGCCGGCGATGGCCGGGTAAAAATGGGAAACGACCGGGTCATGCTGCACGAAGTGGTGGAGCGTAAGTTCAAAGGCGACAGCGTGGCGCTGAAGCTGCAGCGACAGGGCCGGAAAATGACGTTGACCATTCCCCTGAATACGCCCTGGCCCTACCTGATGCAGGCCAATCAATACGATGAGTTGCCGCGGTTCGTCATGTACGGCGGCATTGTTTTTCAACCGCTGTCGAGCGGTTTTTACGATGTATTGCCGAACCGATCGGTGACGTTAAGATACTACTTCTCCCAATTTTTGAGCGAGGAACTGTACCTGGAACATCCCGAAGTGGTGGTCATCAGCAAGATATTTCCGGATCCCACCACCAGCTACCTGGGCGGCTTCACCTACGGTATCGTAGACCAAGTCAACGGTGAAAAGGTGAAAGTCCTGGAAGACCTGGCGGCGGCATTCGCCCGGCCGTCCGACTTTTACGTCATTCGGCTCGTCGGTGATCCCCAGCCCCTCGTGCTCGAAGCCGGTGCTGCCCAAGAAGCCTCGCAGCGGATTCGACGCCAGTATGGCATTACACAAACGGCCCACTTGAAGGGCAGCATCGTGCCGCCGGATTGGGCCGCCGTCCGGTAAGCCGATCCCGCATGAATAGAAAACCATTGAACGAGGTGATATGCTTATAACGCGAATCGTACATGCAACCCTTGGGATCATGATGCTTGCATCCATCACGGCGTGCGGCACCCTGCAAACGGCGCCGCCGGACATCATTAACCGGACGCCGGATCATGTGCAGGCCTCTCTTGTACGCGTTACCGTGACCAGCCAAAACTACATTTTTCATCGGCCCTGGCAGCAGAGACCGCCGGTGACCCATACAGCCATCGGTGTGGTCGTGGCCGGCGGCCAGGTGCTGGTCAACGCATCCATAGTGGCCAATCAGCGCTATATCGAGCTGGAAACGCTGGATACCCAGGAAAAACAGCCTGGGCGCGTGGCGGTTGTGGATTACGAAGCCAATCTGGCCCTGGTCGAGCCTGTGAATGCGGCCTTCAGCACAGATCGTACGCCCTTTGCCCTATCCGATGATGCCGGCATCGGCGAACATCTGACGGTGTTGCAGGTCAAACCCGACGGCGACATCATTTCCGCCAGTGGCGAGATCACCAGCGTAGAGCTGGGGGTATACTCCTTGAACAATTATTTTCTGACCTATCGTGTAAACAGCAGCTTGCAATACCGTTTCAACAACCAGACACTGCCCGTGGTCAAAGCGGACGGTCTGGCCGGCCTGGTGTTGCGCCACAACGCAGCAGGCCAAACCATCGAGGTGATCGCCGCGCCGGTGATCCGCCATTTTCTTTTGGACGCCCGCAACGGCGACTATGAAGGATTTCCGACGGCCGGCTTTCACTTCGGCCAGACCCTGGACCCCCAACTGCGACGCTACATCGAAGTGCCCGACCCCATCGAGGGCATCTACGTGCAAAAGGTCATCAAGGGGGGACCGGCCGACCGGGCTGGGCTTCAGGCTGGTGATGTAATTACGCGCATCGGCGCCCATGAACTTTTTAACACCGGCCAATACCAGGACCCGCTTTACGGCAAAACTTCCGCGGTGCACCTGATCCGAACGCTGGCCCAGGTGGGAGACCGCATCACCTTTACCGTTTACCGCGACGGCGCTTTGTTGCCCCTGGACGTGATCTTGGACCATCGCAGACCGGATGAATACCTGGTGCCGCCGTATATCGTCGACCAGGCCCCCGAATACCTCATCGTGGGGGGTATGGTGCTGCAAGAACTGTCCATGCCTTACTTGCGGGAATATGGCAATGATTGGGTCACTGACGCCCCGATTCACCTGCTGTACTACCAGCAGAACCAGGATTATCTCAACGGCGAAGAGGCGCGCGAGAAGATCGTCATTGTTACCGAGGTGATTCCCACGCCTTACACCATCGGCTATGAAAACCTGAATAACGTCGTGGTGGCAAAAGTCAACGGCAAGGCCATTGGAAAGCTCGGTGATGTGCGCACCGCGCTGGCCTCGCCATTGAACGGCTTTCACAAGATCGAACTGCGGCAACACCCCAGGGTGCTTTATCTGGATCCCAAGGAACTGCCGATGATCGATCAGATCATCACCCAGCGTTACCGCATTCCCATCCCGCCTTTGGGGATGGACAACAAACCCATGCATCCAGATCGTGGCTCGATTCAGCCCGACACAAACACGGCAGGTGAGTGATGGGTACCGGCGCATCCTATTTGGAGACAGCGACCTTTGCCGGCGGCTGTTTTTGGTGTACCGAGTCGGATCTCTCGCTGCAAGACGGCGTCCACAAAGTGATTTCCGGCTACACCGGCGGCCATAAGCCCGACCCCTCCTATGAAGAGGTCTGCACCGGCCACACCGGCCACCTGGAAGCGGTACAGGTGCATTTCAATCCCGATGTCATCAGCTACGAACAGCTACTGGACATTTTCTGGCGCTCCATCGATCCCACCGACCCGGGCGGCCAGTTCGTGGATCGAGGCG
>JABDRH010000545.1 GCA_013041835.1 Desulfatitalea sp.
ACTTAATGCGCTCGCGCATGCCCATGATCCCGAAGGATCGTGCCGACGATGTTTGCTTCGAGTCCATCCCCCGTCCGTTATCACTGATCGTCAACATGGCATTGCCGCCGGCAAGTCGGAGCAATGCCTTCACTTTTGATGCGCCGGCATGACGGGCGATGTTGGTTAGCGCCTCCTGAAAAATCCTGAAAAGGGCGATGGAACGATTCTGATCCAGGACGATATTCTCCGGCCGGGAGACAAATTCACAGTCGATGCCCGTGTGGGCGCTGAATTCACCGGCATGCCATTCCATGGCCGCCGAGAGCCCGAAATCGTCCAACAATCCGGGCCTTAGCGCCGAGGCGATCCGACGGACGGCGGTCGCGGTCTCGGAAACAAGTCGGGACATGGAATCCATCTTCCCATGCAGGCAATGACCATCAGGCGGCAGATGGCCCATCACCCAATGCAGATCGAACTTCAGGCAAGTCAGTGCCTGGCCCAATTCATCATGAATTTCCCGGGCGATCCTTTTGCTCTCCTCTTCTTTTACCATCTGCAGGTGGGAAGCCAGATCGCGCAATTGTTCCCTCGATTTTCCAAGCTGTTTTTGGACGCTCCGCCGTTCGACGATCTCCTCTCTCAAATCCAAGTTCGCTTTTTCCAGTTCGAGCGTGCGGGCGTTCACCAGATTCTGAAGATGTCCGCGGTGCCGTTTCAAGTCCTCGGCCATTTTGTTGAAAGAGGCGGACAAGATACCAATCTCATCGGTCCTGTTAATGGTCAGTGGAATATCGAGATTGCCGTCGGCCACCATTCGGGTCGCCTCGGTGATCCGTTGGATGGGTGAACAAATGAAATTGGCCATGAAATAGGAGACGATGGCGCCGATGCCGATCACCAGCAAGGCGGTCATCAATATCTGCTCCCGGGCTTCGCCGATCTCCTTCTCCACCGCCAGATAAGAATACCCCAAGCATACGGTTCCCAGCGTCACATCGGCCACCTGGACGGGCACGGACAGATCCAGGCGCGGCTCCGTCTTCTCGGTAAGCAGGCGATCCGTGGCCATATCCCCTGCCGGCAACGCTCCAGGACAGGCGACCCGTTTTCCCACCTGGGCAAGATCGCTGTGCATGACAACCCGTCCCTTAGGATCCAGCAACATGACATATCGGACGTAATCTTGTTCCGAGGTGTGGTTAATAAAGCGGCGCAATGTGGCAAGGTCCCGATTGAGCAAGGGCCGCGTGATGAACTTGGCCAAATCAAATGCCAGGGCGTGCCCCCTTTTCCAAAGTTCGTTCTCCAACGCCTCTTTTTCTCGAATCAGGGTCAGGGTGCCGGTGAGCAGGACCAATAGAACAACCATGCCTTCGATCAACAAGGTCATTTTGAACTGCAATCCGGAGAAAAGCCTGCCGGCCGGCCGCTTCATGGCCCCACCTCGATGCATATCCATGTTCCCATCTTTTCGTTGCCGTCCCGTATGGTTCATGGCCGTCCGGACCCATGGGGAAAAAATCAGTCGGTGGAAAGCGCGTCGACCGTTTCCCTCAAGGCGATGCGGTCCTTGGGCGTCGTCTTTTTAAATCCCCCCAACTCCCCCGCCTCCAGGATCGCCCGGTGGGTCATATCGCGGGCATCGAGAGAAATAAGCGCCTGAACAACGACATCGATGATCTCAGGCGGCGTCTGTTTGGCTGCCGCGAACACCTTCGTGGGAACCGGCCGGGTTCTGTCGACAACGCGGAGCTTTGTGAGGTCCACGCCGAGTTCTAGAGAATTCTGCCTTTCATTTCGCAAAAAATGTTCACAAATCACCGCCGCATCCACGGCCTTCAGATAGACATTGAAGGCCATGTCTTCGCAGCACCCGCCGTTGACATATTCCCATAGGTCGGTATCGATGTGAATCCCCTTTTCCTCGAATAGGAATTTGGCGGCCACCCATTTGGCCGTGGAGGACAAGGGGCCGAACATGACGGTCTTTCCCTTCAACGCCCCCAGGGAATAGAGGCCGCTGTCCTTTCTGACAATCACAACGGCTCGCTGGAGGAGGGTCCCGTCCTGGTTCAAGGTCTGCAATACGCTCGATGGGTCGTAGAGGTGGTTCAGCTCCAGATACACATGGGGGTCCTGCATCACGAAATCAACCTTTCCATTCCGTATATCCTTTTCGTAAATGCAAGCCCTTTTGGGATGTGACAACCTGAACGTAAAGCCGGTTCTGGCGCTGAGATAGGCGATCAGGGGATGAAATTTCTTGAAACTGGAAACCGCATCGGTACACGGATAGATGGCAATGGTCACATCACGCTGGATCGGGTCCGGGTATCCGTAGTCCGTCGTCAACAGCACCATCAGGAAACCGATGGCGATCCATTCGCCCAACTTCTTGAAAATCATCAGTTGCTCCTTGGGAAGATTGTATCGAGAGGATTTGAGATATGCGCCATTGAGAATGGTTAATTCACCCCACTGTTGCAAAAGCCGGAAGGCATGAGAGCCACCATGCTTAAGGTTGTCCTAAACCATGGCGAAAAAGAATGCAACTGCTCGGTAAAATTGAATCCTACGGCAAATAGCGCTTCATCCCGAACGGCAGGCGGGCATTGACATCACTTCATAATTTTGGCATAGTCGCTCACTAAATTCTAAGTTCCATTTTTCTAGTAATATTAGTTTTTTAGGACTACTGAACCTGATTTGCTGAAACTTGGCATGCGATGTTTGTTACCTTAGGAGAATCACTTCATGGCCACCTTGAATTTCGAACCGATCGCCCTGACACCAAACCTGTATCAACTGGGCACCCCGTTTTTCCCGGTGTATCTGTCCGTGGGAAAAAAAGCGATGATCATCGAGGGGGGCACCAGCGCCACTTTCGATATCATTATTTCCCAGTTGGCGGCACTAAAGATTGATCCCCAACAAATCGAATTCGTGGCCCTGACTCACAGCCACGCAGATCATATCGGCGCCTACCCCCGGCTTAGGGCGCGCTGGCCGCATGTCAAGATCATCGCCGGCGCCGCCGCGTCCAAGACAATGGGCAATGGGGGAATGATCAAGCAATTCCACTGGCTGGACCAAACCATTGCCGAGTTGATGCAATCCCGGCAAGCCATTGTCGAGTTGCCGGCGCCAATGGATGAATGGCATTTCGAAGTCGATGTGATCGTCAAAGAAGGCGATGTCATCGACCTTGGCCAAGGCACCAAATGGATGGTCTATGAAACGCCGGGGCACTCGCCCTGCCAATTGGCCTTTTTGGAAAAAAACAGCGGTATGATGGCCATCGGAGATGCCACCGGGTTTTACAATCCCGATCGCAATGCCATCTGGCCCAACTATTTCGACGGCCTGGACCCCTATTGCGACAGTATAAAAAAATTAGCCGGCCTGGGGGCCAAAGGCCTGGTATTGAGCCACAATGGCTTCTGTCCCGATGCCAACGCGTTTTTGGCCAAGGCCCTGCGTATCACCGGTGAATATCATCAGGAAATGCTGGAGCGGGCCGGCAACGGAGATGATCCGGCCGGCATCATCGCGGAGAAAAGCAAATGGGTCAAGGAAATCGCCGATCAAATGCCCCTTAAGATCATCCAACAGCTTACCGGCCTGTTGATCAAGCTTTCCCAGAAAGCGGGCCCCAGGCCCGAAGGATATTTCATCCCATAGCGCCCCAAGCGTGCAGGGTAAGCATCATGAGCCTTTCCAAAGAAGTGATTCAGGCCCTTGCCGAGATCACCGGCAAAGACGGTATGCGGGTCGACCCGGTGGACATGTCGGTTTACGCCTACGATGCCACGACCAGATGGCGCGGCATGCCCGAGGCGGTGGTATTTCCCACCCAGGTGGATCAGATATCGGCGATCATGGCCCTGGCCAACGCGCACATCATACCGGTCACCGTGCGCGGCGCCGGAACCAGCCTCAGCGGCGGACCCGTACCCACGGCAGGCGGCATCGTGATGTGCATGACGCGCATGAACCGCATCCTGAATATCGATACGGACAATTTTACCGTCACCGCCGAGGTGGGGGTGGTGCTCAACGATCTGAATATGGCGCTGGCCAAGCACAACCTGTTTTTCCCTCCCGACCCTCAGAGCTTTTTGGCCGCAACCCTGGGCGGCTGTCTTTCCGAAGGGGCCGGCGGTCCTTACGCCGTGAAATACGGCCTGTTTAAACATTATATTCTCGGCATGACCGTGGTGCTGGCATCGGGGGACATTCTCAAGCTGGGGGGCAATACCATGAAAAATGTCACCGGCTACGACTTGCCTCAATTGCTCTGCGGCGCCGAGGGTACCCTGGCGGTGATTGCCGACGCCACCTTCCGGCTTTTGGTGGCGCCTCAGGCCAAGCAGACCGTCATGGCCATCTTCGACGATGTCACCCAGGCCGGAAAGGCGGTTCACCGCGTACGTTCGGCAGGGGTGCTGCCAGCCAAAATCGAAATGATCGACAATTGGGTGATCCGCCGTATCGAAGAACACACGCCCTTGGGTCTGCCCCTTTCGGCGGCCGCCATTTTATTATTTCAAATGGATGGCATGGCCCCCGCGGTGGAAAAAGAGACCGACCAGGTGATCGAATTGTGTCGAAAAACCGGTGCGGCTGAAGTGCGCCCGGCCAAGGACGCCACCGAGGCCCAAAACTTCTGGACGGCCCGCAGCTTCGGGTTTTCCGCGGTTTTCGGCAGCGCGCCCACGCTGATTTCAGAAGATGTGGTGGTGCCCACCAGCCGCATCGCCGACCTGATCCAGTGCATCAAAGCGTTGGAACGGACCCACGATCTAACCATCGTCCTTTTGGGCCATGCGGGTGACGGCAACCTGCATCCGTGCATCCTTACCGACATGGATGATGCCGACCACTATGAACGCGCCCAAATGGCCTCCAACGCCATCTTCGACGCGGCGCTGGCATTTGGCGGCGCCATCTCCGGCGAGCACGGCATCGGATTGGAGAAACAACAGATCCTCAAAAAAGCCATGCCTGCCCAAGGCATCGACCTGCTCAAACAGATCAAAAGGGCGTTCGACCCCAAAGGCATTCTCAACCCCGGTAAAATCTGGGAAGCATCATGACCGCGTCCCTTTTAACCGATGCCCCCGGCCGTTGCATGAAATGCGGTTTTTGCATGTCCAACTGCCCGGTGTACGGCATCGACCCCATCGAAAGTCATGTGGCCAGAGGCCGCAACATGCTCATTCTCCAGAAACAGGCGGGCACCTTGCCGCCGGGCAAAGCCTACGTCCAAAGCCTTTCCCACTGCCTTTTGTGCGGACGTTGCCGGGCGGTGTGCCCCGCTAAGGTATCGTCGCCGGAAATCACGGTAGCGGCCCGGGCTGCCGTTGTCCGCCAACAAGGGGTGTCCTGGTCCCAAGCCCTCGTTTTCCGGGGCATTTTAAAACATCGCCACCTCATGGCCCATCTTGCCGGCATCGCTGCCCGGCTGCCCGGCCTGGGATCGAAACAAGGCACCCCGCTTCGCCATATGGCCGATATGACCGCGGTGGTCTCCGCAGGTATCGCCATTCCTCGCCTGTCGCGCCCTTTTCTGGCCGACCGCTTGAAGTCCATCCGCAAGCCCCCCGATCCATCGGCCACCAGGGGCCGGGTGGTTTTTTTTGCCGGCTGTGGTTTTGAATTTTTCTTTTCAGGCATGGGTCAGGCCATGGTGGAAATCTTGACCCGGTCCGGTTTCGAAGTGGTCTACCCTCAAAGCCAGGGATGCTGCGGAATTGCGGCATACAACGCCGGAGATGTCAAAACAGCGCGGAAAATGGCCTCGGCCAATCTTTCGGCTTTTACCGACTGTGATGCAATCGTCACCGGCTGCGCCACCTGCGGCACCGCCCTGAAGCATTACGGCCATTGGCTGCCCCAGGGCAATGGCCTTCGCGCCGCAGCCGAATCCCTGGCGGGCAAAGTCTGGGATTTTTCCCATTTTGTCCACCATCACGGCTTTCCCGGACAGCCGCGACGGAAACGGCCGCTGAAGGTAACCTATCACGACCCATGCCACCTCAGGTGGCACCAGGGCATCATCGAGCCCCCCCGCCGGCTGCTCGCCGGCCTGCAGGACATTGACTATGTTGAGATGGACGGCGCCGACGCTTGTTGCGGCCTGGCAGGCTCTTTTGCCATCACCCACCAAGAAACCAGCAGGGCCATCCAGGCCAAAAAGATGGCGGCGATCGCCAGAACCAAGGCCGATGTTGTCGTCACCTCCTGCCCGGGATGCATCGTCCAACTCATGGACGGCGCCCAGCGTCACCACGTACCGGTCAAGGTGATGCATATCGGTCAGATGCTGAACAAATTCGAAGCTGGAGCGAACCATGGCGAATGAACGCATATTCGCGGGAGTCGATGTGGGCTCGTCGCGCACCAAAACGGTGCTGATGGATGCATCGAAACAGGTTATCGGCCACGATGTCCGGCACTCGGGCACTGTTTTCTCCCAAACTGCCGAGGACGGTCTAAAAGTCGCGCTCGATATGGCCAAACGCCCCCGTTCGGCCATTGCCAAAACCGTTTCCACCGGCTACGGCCGCCATAATGTCACTTTTTCAAATGCCACCAAAACGGAAATCGCCTGCCACGCCAAAGGCAGCTACTACTTTTTCCCCAAGGAAATCGCCATCATCGACATCGGCGGACAAGACAACAAGATTATCAAGCTCGACCCCCTGGGCGGACGCCGGGGATTTAAAATGAACCGCAAATGCGCCGCCGGCACGGGGGCATTTCTGGAAGAGATGTCTTTGCGCCTGAATATCCCTCTGGAAGAGATGGACGCCCATGCGGCCCAATCTGAGGACATGGTCAAACTAGGCAGCTATTGCACGGTTTTTTCCGGCACCGAGGTCCTGGAGAACATCCGCAACGGCGAACCCGTCGCCGCCATTATCAAAGGCCTGTTTTTTTCGGTGATCAAACGGGTTCTGGAGATGGATTCGCTCTCCGACAACGTCGTCATGACCGGCGGCGTAGTGGCCCACAATCCCCACCTGGCCGAAATGGCCGCCGAAATTATCGGCAAACCCGTGCTGGTGCCGAAATTGCCTCAATTTACAGGCGCCATTGGCGCCGCATTGTATGCAATGGACACGCACTAAAACAGAAAGGATATAGGAACGTAGCGATGACAGAAGCAAAACAACCCAAACGCAAAGTGATAAAAACCGCCGCCGCCATGGGAAAGTACATGGCAGACTACTATTATGAACTGGACAACGCCGCCAAAACCGGCGAGCGCAAAATCGCCTGGTGCACCAGCGTGGGCCCGGCCGAAATCCTGCGCACCATGGGCTTTGTCGTCTATTTTCCGGAAACCCATGCCGCGATGCTGGGAAGCACACGCATGTCCACCGATCTGATTCCCCATGCCACCGCCTTGGGGTATTCTCCGGAGGTCTGCTCCTACATGACCGCCGACATCGGCGCCTATCTTCAAAAACAGACTCCACTGACCAAGACGTTTAAAGGCATCGAAGGCATTCCCAAACCCGATGTACTGGTTTATAACACCAACCAATGCCGGGACGTCCAGGACTGGTTCGGCTTCTATGCCCGTGAATTCAATGCGCCTATTCTCGGCATCAGCGGCAATGTCACCGTCAACGCATCCACCGACGCCATCGTCACCGGAGTGGCCTTGCAGATGCAAGATCTGATCGCCCCCCTGGAAGAAATCTCCGGCAATGCGTTCGATATGGACAAACTCAAGGAAGTGGTGGGCCTGTCGCGCCAATGCTCCGATACCTGGAAACAGGTGCTTGAAGCCGCTTCGGCGACACCTTCACCGCTGACCTTCTTCGACGGCTGCACCCTGATGGGACCCGCCGTGGTGGGCCGCGGCACTCCCGAAGCAGTCAAGCTTTACAAACAACTGCTCGCGGAATTAGAGGAACGCGTGGCCCAAAAAGACGGCGCCATCGAAAATGAACGCTTTCGCCTCTACTGGGACGGCATGCCGGTATGGGGACGCCTCAGCGCGCATTCCAAGCTCTTCGCCAGCCTCGATACCAACGTACTGGCCTCTACGTATTGCAGCAGTTGGATCTTTTCAGCCCTTGACGCCGAAGATCCCTTCAACAGCATGGCCAAGGCCTACACCGACCTGTTTATCGTGCGCTCGGAAGATTATAAGGAAGCCTATATCAAAGAGAAACTGGAGATGTATCAGGTCGATGGCATCATCTACCATGATGCCAAGACCTGTCCCAACAACTCCAATTGCCGCTACGGGATGTCCAACCGCATTCAGGAAAAGACCGGTATCCCCAGCCTGGTCATCGACGGCGACCTCAACGATCTTCGCTGCGTCTCCGACGAACAGACCAAAACCAATGTGGAAGCGTTCATCGAACAGCTTGAGGAAAGCAAATAATTTCCTCAACGGTGCTATAATACTTAGGGTTCGCGCAAAAATAGATTTACATTTTTAGGTGTTGAGGCGCTCACCCGGCAAGGCACAAAAGTTAACTGTATTTTTGTAACGCAGCCGGGTGAGGAAGTTTTTTTGCGCGAACCCTTAATCGCCGGTGGTCAGTTTGTATAACTCCCATCCGCCGTTGGGGTGAAGGCTGTAAGAACTTGCCGACCCCACAAACAGGGCGTCATCGACGGCGATCATATTTCGGATACCATAAATTCCCGGGTTTGCGAATCCGTCATCCGTTTCGGTGACGGCCGGCGACTGAGAATCCACGAACCGGTACAGGTTCGCACCGGGAACCGAATCCGGCGGTGCCAGGATTTCATGGATCGTATCGTCCATGGCCGTTGGCAGTATACCGAGAAAACCGTTTACAATCCTGTTGAGCATGTTGATCATCATTTTATCTGAATCGTCAGGATACCCAACGTCGAGTGTGCCGACGTAAAGCTGATTCTTATGAACAGCCATGGACCAGATGTAAAAAACGGTTTTTATACCGAAACCGGCTTCACCGAAAAGCGGTTTGACATTCATGTTGTTGGGGACGCGTTTCCATTTGTCCTTTAGCCAACGGGCATCGGGTTGGTACTGGTACAGATATTCATCGCCATAAACCAGTTCGATTTCAGGATGCCCCGAAGCAAAGTTCTTTCCCCTGAAAATGACGCTTTGGCGGTTTGTATTTAAAAAGACCTGGGCGATATTGCTCGGTCTTATATAATCCCCTGGATTTTCCGTGATATGCAACAGGGCGGCCACCAAAGGAAGATGCATGGTGCCCCAGTACAGATACCCGTCATAAGATACGGCCCCGCCAAGACCGTAAGTGGCGGCCGTGATATCATCGGGTTCGTAATCCCTCGGATTCCAGACCTTGACGAATTGCGCACCGGCCGTAAGACCGCCTTCGGGGATTTCGTCCTGGGTCATCATGATGTCGCAAACGTTGTTGATATCACCCTCCCCGGAAAATCCGTTGGGGCTGTCCGAAGGCGGCCAGGTCATCACAAACAGGCGGTTTTCGTGATAGACCAGTTCGGTTCCCTGATCCTCCAGATCTCCCACCACTTCGAAATGAAAGGGATTGTTTATCGACCCGCGCCAACGCAACACCTTTCCGCCTCCCGCCGTACCGACCGTGGTATAGAGCACGCCTTTGACGGCGAGCCATTTGCGGATGTTGCTAATCTTCTCGGCAATCACATTGCCACTTGAATCTTTCAAATCCCTGATATGCGCCGATCCCAGAAAACGTTGGGTTGCCGCTTCAAAGGCAAACAGGTTGATCCCTTTCATATTCGGGTCAATGCTTGGGCCGGCCAGGATGACCACACCGTCAAGAAATCCGGCCGATCGAAGACCAAATGTCTTTAAAAGAAGCGCATCATCCGGGGTCTGATCCGTCAGCTGATTCGTCTTGAAGTTATAGGCGAAGATGCGCGGCGGCCTGTAATCACCTATGAATCCATACTCCCCATCCATGTATTTGCTGTTGTCCAGTTCAAATACGATGTTCGCGGTTCGAAAAGGCGGAATGATGTATTTGTAGGATAGAAGCCGGTCCGCAGCAAAATTTTCGAGTGCGCCGCCCACCCCAACCGCCATGATATTCGAACCGGTTCCGAACCACAACGTGTCCTCGGTTTTCGTAAGACCCCACAGATAGCCGGGATTGCGCTTTAGCGTCCCATCACTGTCGAGACACGCCCTTATTTCATCTGCCGTTAAATCATCCGGGTTGAAATAATTCCGGCTGGAACCTAATCGATAAAAACACTCATCCGCCTGGGCTGCCGCGACTTTCTCCACATTCACGGGCGAAGAACCGTCAAAGCATTCGGCCGTTCGTATGTTTAAGAGACATGTCGATAGCGAGACATAAATCAATGCCGCAACGCAGGAGAAGATGCTTTTTCCGGAAACTTTGAATCGAACCATTTTGCGCTCCTTTGCAAATTAGTGGATGTTAGGGGGGCCTCGGCGAACAATAATTGCGTCATATCGCTTGATCTTTGGCCCATCTGCCGTGTTGCATGCAAGAGACGCATATCTGGGTATGCAACCTTGCGTGGGCCGGGCAGATGAACCTGATCTCGACGCAATCAGGTACGATTATTGATGCGTGAACCCTTAGAAAAAACGATTGGACGTACAGAAAAAAGTTTAAGAATTATCTTCTCGTACAAATTAGCAATTATGGAACTTCAACCGCAAAGATTGTGTGGCACTTTGTTTTGTAATGAAGCCTAAAAAAACCTTTGCAAGTTTTGTAATTATTTTTTTGTTGAAATGCAAGAAAAATTTCAGCTTTTTTGAATACCGTGACCACCGACCTGCAGCTTTATGCACGAGCCCTTAGGCCTTACCCGTGCAGCCCACCCACCAGCGGATCAGCAGCGAAAGCACACTCAAAGCAGCGAAGCCGACAAACAGGGGCACAATGGTGCCGTCGTAGCTCCGGCCAATCAGGACGGCCACCGGCACGGCGATGAACGAGGACAACGAGCCAACCACTGCCGAAGCGGATCCGGCGATGTGGCCCATGGGCTTCATGGCGATGGCATTCAGGTTGCCAAATAAAAAGCCGACGCTGAAAAAGCACACCAGCATGCAAGTCATAAACGACCACAGGGGCGAAACACCCCCCATGGTAAAAATGACCGCCAGGTAAAGCAGCGACATGATCGCCAGGGCGGTCATCGCCCAGCGTGTGATTTTGTGCGTGCCCAGGCGCATGACCATGCGGGCGTTGACAAAAGTAGCGCCCCCCAGCGATAGCGCCAGGATGCCAAAATAGAGGGGAAAAAGATAGCCGACCGCGTAAATATCCTGAAAAATCTGTTGAGAGCAGTTCAGATACGCAAATAGCGCTCCCATCACAAATCCGGCGATCAGCGTATGGCCCACGGTCGTTCGGTTGCGGCAAACCTCCAGAAAGGCCTGGGCGATTCGATTGGCGGAGAGGGGAAGTCTGCGCTCCGGCAACAGCGTTTCCGGCTGCCGCCAGGCAAACCAAACCAGAAAGCCAGCCGCCAGCACCAACAGCATTGCAAAAATCGCACGCCATCCGGCCAGCAACATGATGCCTTGGCCAATGGCCGGGGCCAGAGCGGGGACCACGAGAAAGATCGACATGATGCTCGACATCACCTTGGCCATGTCGCGCCCTTTATAGCGGTCCCGGATCAGGGCCACCACTACCGTACGTGGCCCGGCCGCGCCCATGCCCTGGATGATACGCCCGGCCAACATCACCGCCAAATTGTGGCTCAAGAGGCACAACGCACCTCCGGCCAGGTAGATCAGGGTACCGCCGAAAAGTGCCGGCCTTCGCCCCACCCTGTCGGACAAGGGCCCAAAGATCAACTGTCCCAGGCTCAGCCCAAGAATCAACATGGAAATAATCAACTGGACATCATTGGTCTGGCGCACCCCAAGATCATGGCCGATGGCCGGCAGCGCAGGCAACATGGTGTCGATGGACAACGCCGTCAACGACATGAGCACCGCCATCAGCAAAATGAATTCAATCGGTCCAAGTCCGCTTTTATCATTGTTTCCCTTACGCATGACGCCCACCCATCTCTTTCCCATGCTCGATGCAATATGAAGAAAGGCTTTATAAAGGCAGAAAACCCAAAAGGCAATCGGCGTCTTTGCATCCGATCGCCGCATACTGATATTTCCTGAACCCTCATTTCCCGCCCACATTTTTTCATCGTCGCGTTCCATTGTTGGAAAATTTGACGCAAACCGCCGCAGGGTTGCCTAAAAATAAGGGTCGAAATGACTGGGTTTGACATAATCCATGGTCAGCCAGGCCAACTGAGTCAAATTCAGCCGTAAACTGTTAAACGGCACGGGTTGTCGGCAGCATCGCAGTCTGATGGCATGCACCACGCCAAGCGCAATCTGTTCCATGAGTGGCCCGTAGCGTCTGCCAGGGTGCTTTTGCTTGATGCTATTTCTACACGATTTCAACCGAAATCGTTCGGCCTGTCAAAGTTTACAAGAAGGCATAAAAGTTTTATAAAGAAGTAACGAAGGATATTGGTGGCTATTTCGAAAACACAAAGACACGGTTTTTCTTTATGTTGATGCGCGATTAGGGTGACCTCTCTATCCAATTCGGCCCAGGAATTATTCCTTCATTTCATCGACTTCGCTCTTACTTGAAATTCACCTCAGCCATACTGACCTGACTGCCATTACGGAAATTATTCGACACAACCAAGGATATTCGCCAAAAGATCGGCTATAACGAGGGTGCCTGTGGGTTGATCGAGATCCCCCTTCCGTCCACGGTCTGGCACAAGAACCGGGTAAGATGGATTCAATTGCAGCTACCGTTGCTTGATATTTAAAACCGACAGTGACGCTGATGATTGCGCGGAATGCTTTCATCCAGGCGAACTGTGCCTGAAATGAGCTAAAGACGGCTGATTTTCGAAGTTTCGTCCAAAAAAAGTGCCCTTGGATTTTTTATGACTTGACAAATGAATCTGAATGTTATTCATATTTACTTATAATCAAGCTTATATTCATGACCAATTGGCGTTTTTGCCCAACCGATATGGGAAAGCCGCAAACATGAAATTTGCGCTACCGGGATTGCAGGCAATTAACCTTATAGCATCGGGTCAGAATACAAATCCTTGCCAAGGAGACTGATAAGCAATGGAAAATGGTGAGAAAGCAAGTGCACTGGATCGGCTCTGTTGGTTTTTATCCCGCAACACGAAAAGCATACTGCTGATTATTCTGATCATAACCGGTATCTTTTTATACGGCGCCTTCAAG